>JAICUO010000456.1 GCA_025935815.1 Streptosporangiaceae bacterium | reverse complement strand
GAGATGTCTTTGAAGTGCGGGTTGGCCCGGTTGTGGACAACCGGGATCCTCATGAGGGTCCGGAGGTTCCCTTCCTGGTAGCGCGTGGTATCCCCCCGTCCGGAGAGATAGGGACACCAGAGCGAACTAGATGCTTCGCGGGTCGGCTAGTCTTCCCTCCGTTTGTCGCGATCCGTCGGACTTCCCGTCCAGGTCCGGGAGCCAACGGAGGTTCCCGTGCCTCAGGCGTAATCATAATAGGAACCGAGCCGGTCGCTGTCGACAACCATTTGATCACCCTGCAACCGAAGGAGGGCGGTGTCGAGAGATGCCGCGAACTAATCGCCTCTTTGGAATCCTTGGAAGTAAGGACCTGGCTTGATGAGCGTATCCGGTGCCGCCACATGACCGTGAGAGTCGTCCAATCGCTTCCATGGCGATAGCAAGGTCGCAGCGCAGGGAATCACCTTCCGCGAAGCCACCTGCCCTGCAGCCTCCTGGCAGAGATGGTCGTCTTCGATCTGCTTCCGACAAGCATCGAGCGCATTGTTTCCGCAGAAACGTCTCTGGACTGACATTGTCCAACTCGCCATGGCCGAGGTTGCGCTGGCGAGCGAGTCAACGGGCGCCCGCATCTGGCAGATACTGCTTTGAACGCGCTACACACACTGCTTGCATGCATCTCGGGATTCATCGAATGCGTTGACGCAGGAACTTTGGTCGGATAGCATCCCGGATAGCGCCGGACGCCTCCTAAGCAGTAGGTCGCGCGTTCGAGTCGCGCTCGGGGCGCACATGCGCAGGCGCAGGTCAGCGGCTATTTAGTTGGCTGCGTTCGGTATCGCTAGGATGCCCGCCCGCGACGGCGTGCCACTTTCGTGCCAGATGGCTTGATGGCGTTGTCGCCCTAGGCGTCGGTGCTGCCTTATCGGCCTTGGCCTTGCGGAGCGTGGCCCTCGCTTGCTTGCTGACACCGCGATCGCCTGGTCTCACTGAGCACGCGCCGTCCTGCCGGTGACCGGTGCGACAATAAAGTGGTAGCGCTTGGTGCCAGCGGGCCGCTGGCTTGGGACGCGAGCTGCGCACTCGCGACGGCCGGCGCACGGGACCGGGCAAGGGGGCGACTGGATATGGCCGGAGTCCGCGACGCGGCACACGGGGTGCACCTCAGAGCGGTCGAAGATCAGGACCTCGGCGTGTTCTTTGACCACCAGGCCGACCCGGAAGCGAGCGAGATGGCCGCGTTCCCCGCTCGCGGCAAGGGCCAGTTCGCAGCGCACTGGGCCAAGATCCGCGCCGACGACACCAACATCCTGCGCACGATCGTGGCGGACGGCACGGTGGCCGGCAACATCGTGAGCTGGGAACAGGACGGGCAGCGTCTTCTCGGCTACTGGGTCGGCCGCGGGCACTGGGGCCGCGGCGTCGCGACGCAGGCGCTCGCGCAGTTCGTGCGCCAGGTGACGGCCCGGCCACTGTATGCTCACGTCGCGGTGCACAACGTCGGCTCGATCCGGGTCCTGGAAAAGTGCGCCTTCCGGCGGGATCGCGCGCAGGAGGCGAAGGCGCCGGCACCCGACGACGGCATCGAGGAGCTCATCTTCGTGCTCGACGCGTAGGCCTCGGAATGCAAATTGCCTGTGCCGCCCGCCTGGAGGGGGCTGGTGGCAGCTCTTGCCCTCTTCCTTGCGCGGGGTGTCAGCGGTCATGTCCTGGAACGGCCCTGTGGCCTGTGCACTGACAGCATGGCTGAGATTTCCGCGCTGGGTGTCTCGGTGAAGGTGGCGGTTTGCTAGCCCGGGTGGCTGAGGCGGGGGCTTCCCGGGCGTATTTTTAACGCCCGCGGCGAACGGGAGCCTTTCAGGAGGCGTGTCCGGCATAGCGTGGCCGGGTGGCCTATGCGGGTGCTGAGTTCTGGGACCAGTGCTTCCGGCAGCGCCGGGAGTCCGGCGATGACCTGGACTGGGCGGGCTTGTGGACCATGCCGTTCCTGGTCCCGCTGCGGGAGGCGGGCGTGCGCACTATCCTGGAGCTGGGGTGCGGGACCGGCAACGATGCCGCCCGGCTGGCCGGCGAGGGCTACTCGGTCACCGCGGTCGACGTGTCGGACGAGGCCATCGGGCAGGCGCAGGCCAGGTTCGGGTCGATGGCCCGGTTCCTGACAGCCGACGTGACCCTGCGGCTTCCGTTCCCTGACGGGAGCTTCGATGCGGTCATGTCCAACGTCGCCCTGCACATGTTTCCCGACGAGGTGACTCGCGCTGTGTTCGCGCAGGTCGGGCGGCTTGTCCGGGCGGGCGGGCTGTTCGTGTTCCATGTCAACTCGCTGCAGGACCGGGCGCTGCGGGAGCGCAGCCTGCCCGCGCGCGAGCTTGAGCCGGATTACGTGGCCGAGGAATCGGGCCAGACCGTGCACTTCTTCTCCGAGGCCTACCTGCGCGAGCTGCTGGCCGGGTGGCAGCAGGTGCAGCTGGTCCCGGTCTCGGTTCCGCACCGCAAGACGGGCAGGCTATTCAAGCACGTCTGGCGCGGCATAGCCCGCCGCTGAGCCGGCGCCGGGGTGCAAGATGGCGAGCCTGGTCATGGTGACTGTTTCGGGGTAGCGGAATCAGTGATCTGCCCATCCGCATTCTTGCGCGTTGGTTATGGTCTGGGTGTGAGCAGACGCGTCGTGCTTCCTCCCGACCAGTACGTGGCGTCGCTGGCGCGTAAGCGGATGGCGGCGGGTGCGCTGTTTCGTGACGCGGCGGGCGGGGTGCTGCTGGTCAATCCGGTGTACAAGCCGACGTGGGGAATGCCCGGTGGGGCGGTGGAGGCGGAGGAGTCACCCCACGCGGCCTGCCGCCGGGAAGTCGCAGAGGAACTGGGGTTGGACCGTGTGCCTGGGCGGGTGCTGGCGGTGGACTGGGTGCCGTCTGGCCCGGAGCGGCCCGAGGGCCTGATCGTTGTGTACGACGGCGGTGTCCTGTCGGCCGCCGAGGCGGGCGAGATCGTGCTTGCCGACGGGGAGCTTGCCGGGTACGCGTTCGTCGCCCCGGACGAGGTGCCGGCGCTGGTGACGCCGCTGCTGGCCCGGCGGATCGCGGCGTGCCTGCAGGCAATCGAGTCCGGCACGGTCGCAACGCTGGAGAACGGCAGCCCGCCCGCATAGTTCCGACGCGAGATTTGCCGCTCCCTACGCAATCACCTTGTGCTCGACGCCGCCGGGGTCCACCCGGTCAGCCGGGAAGAACATCTCCAGGAAATGCGAATCCAATTCCCCTGTCGTTCCAGCCCGGAACCCGCAAAGGCATGCCAGTTCCCTGTTCCCTTCCAGGTGGACCTGACCGTCGGCTCCCTTGTCGTCGTCCGGCGTGAACACCCGGAGAAGATGATCCACGATCGTCTCGTCATCTGCGTTAGCCTCGGTGAAGCCGCACGTGCATCGCTGGGCGGTCATGCCATTCGCCTTTCTGCTCGCTCTCTTTGCCGGCCAAGAAAATGCCGCGCTAATCAGGCGGCTGGTCGCGCCACGGGCTATCGAGCAGCGCTCGGGTGACCTTCCCGCCGTGCGGCGCGGGCGGCAGGTAGCAGTCCCACTGCCGCCCGCTGAGCCAGTGCACGATCCCCAGCCCCCGCCCGGACTCGTCCTCCGTGCCGGCGTTGCCCATCTCCGGCAGCACGGCGACGGCGTCCCACACCACCAGCAGCACCTCCCCGGTCCCGCCCGCCCCTGGGCCGCCGAGCATCCACAGCCGGACCGGCGGCAGCCCCGCCTCCCAGGCCACCTTCTCCGTCGCGGCCAAGGAGTTCGTGATCATCTCCGAAACCAGCAAGATCACCGCGTCGGTGAACTGCTCCAGTCCCCATTCCGCCAGCACATTCCGTGCATGCCCCCGCGCGCTGCCCGGCGCGTTCCGGTATGCCCCCAGCTCCAGGAAAGAGCGCAGGGGGAACCCTTTCAGCCAGCTTCCACTGGGTGACAGCGGATGAGGAGGGATGACAGGTGGTACCAGCGTTCGGGAATACATGCCATTCACAGTGCGGCTCCGTCGCGGCCAGATGATGGGCATGCCGGAATCACGGAATGGCCCGCGCCCCTGGCAGCGGTTCCCGTTCGCGAAATCCGGCGTGTTAACTCAGGAAATCCACCGTGCCACGCAATGGCGCGGTTACGCTATGACTTATCCACATGCGGCGGTAACCGGCAGAATGCCCAGCGGAAAGCGGGCACGCTCATCGGTATGCCATCGGTTAGCCATCGGAACGATGCAGGAGGCCCTCTCATGCCCCGTCCGCCCATCCGCGACCCGAAGAAGGACCCCCGTGCCCTGCTCGGCCGGGCGCTCAAGCGCCTGCGCCTGGCCGCCGGCTTCACCACCCAGGCCGCGTTCGCCGCCCGTCTCGATGGCCACGGCGAGGATTCCGTTCAGAAGGCCGAGACCGGCAACCAGGTCCCGACCGATGACCTGGTCCTGCGGTGGCTCAATGCCTGCGATGCCAGCGACGTGGACCGCGAGCTTATCGCCGACCTCGTCGAGTACGCCCGCGAGGCTGACCCGGTCATCCCGAAGTTCGCCGAGCCATGGCTGGACGTAGAGCCGCAAGCCTCGATCATCCACGCCTGGGCCCTCGATGTGATACCAGGGCAACTCCAGACCTACGACTACGCGTACTCGTTGTTTCGCCTGCACCGCTTCGACGACGACAAGTCCGCAGCGAAGGCCACTGCCCGCGTCAAGCGGCGCGCGATCCTCGACGATCCCGACAGCACCCGCATGACGGCGATCCTCTACGAGCCGCTGCTGCGCCGCCTCGTCGGTACCCCCGAGATCATGGTCGAGCAACTGGAACACTTGCTGCAGACGATGGATCGCCCCAACGTGGTCATCCAGGTCGTCCGCGAGGCCGGGTACTTCCTGGGGTTCGTAGGACAATTCCAGATCGCGAGCGGCCGCACGATCCCGGATACGCTTAACATGATCACGGTCGAGGACCAGACCACGAACACCCCCGCCGTGGTCGATAGGGCCATCGCGCTGTTCGAAGACATCCGCGGCTACGCCCTCAGTGTCACGGAATCTCGGGCACTCATCTTGGAGGCGATCAAGCGATGGAAGAGCGAGCAGGAGTGAACCCAGGCTGGCGCAAGTCCAGCTATAGCGGCAACGGCGGCTCCGACTGCGTCGAAGTCGGCCACGCCGCCTGCGCGGTCCTCGTCCGCGACACCAAGGACAATGGCGCGGGCTTGACGCTCCAGCTCACCCCCGCCGCATGGACCCGCTTCACCACCCGCATCCGCGTCAACCGCGCCCTCAGCTAGCCAGAGCACCATCCAGGCGGCGCGTCCCTGCTCGAAGAACTTTGGACCCTTGCTCGCTGAATTCCAGCGATGGCTGCACGTTGGTGCGCGTTTGGCGCTACTTTTGCGCTGCGTGATGCGGCGTGCCGCTATTGTTATTGTTTATGGGGTCGGGTGATGATGAGTACCTTGCGCGCGAGGCGCGGGCCCGCAAGGAGATTGACCGGCAACTCGGTGCCGTCGGCTGGGTGGTGCAGAGCCGGGAGGCGCTGAACCTGCACGCGGGGCGCGGGGTGGCCGTCCGGGAGTTCATCCTGGACAAGCCGCATGGCCGGGTGGATTACCTGCTGTTCGTTGATCGCCAGCCAGCCGGGGTGATCGAGGCCGCGCGGAACTGGACCCTGGAGCAGCTGGTCGAGGAGATTGACCTCCGGACCCCGGGCGGGCACTCGGGGGTCACGCCGAGCATGGTGTCGGGCTGGGAGCTTGGGCGGCATATGACGAGCACTGGATACAGGGCGATGGCGTTGCTCTTCGCTATCGCCACGCTACGATGAGGCGCACCCGGAAGCCGGTGACGGTTCGTGAACGACCTGCTGGCCTGGCTGTGGCGGCTGGGCAGGCCGCTGCAGTGGCGGTTCCTGTAGCTGGCTGTGTTCGGTACCGCTAGGAGGCTCGCCCGCGACGGCGTGCCACTTTCGTGCCAGATGCCTTGGTGGAGCTGGTGGCGTCGTCGCCCTGGGCGTCGGTGTCGGCCTTGTCGGCCTTGGCTTTGCGGAGCGCGGCCTTCGCTTGCTTGCCCACCGCGTCGGCTATGGCGTGCTGCCGTTCGCTGGTCGAGTGGAGGTAGACGAGCGCGGCCTTGGTGGAGCTGTGGCCCATCCGCTCCATCAGTTCCCGCAGGTTCGCCCCCGCGTCCGCCGTGAGCTTGCTCCCGGTGTGGCGCAGGTCGTGGAAGTTGATGCCCCGGCAGCCTTGAGCGCGGGGCAGCCAGGCGCGACGGAGGAAGTTCGTGTTGCGCATGGGCCGCTCGGTGGCTGGTGAATACCAGCGCTCGGCTTTGGCGTGGGTGAGGCCGACCAGTTGTCAGCGGAGACGCGGGATGGCTAGATCGGGTACCGGCACGGTGGGCGATGCCCCAACGGGCAGGGGCGGCCAGGTGACCTATTCCAGGTCTAGGACCGCGCGCAGCGCCACATTGACCTCCAT
>JAICUO010000095.1 GCA_025935815.1 Streptosporangiaceae bacterium | reverse complement strand
GAGCACCGCGCGGTACAACAGCGCTGCCGACATCCTGTACCCGGATGGCGTGGCCGCCTGGCTCGCCGCCGCGCACGCCGCCGGCATCAGGGTGGTCGGCTGGTACGTCCCCGATTACGCCGACCTGACGCGCGACGTGCGCCGCACGCTCGCGATAGCCGCCTACGCCAGCCCGGCCGGGCAGCGGTTCGACGGGATCGGGGTCGATATCGAGTACACGCCCGCCGGCGCCAGCGCGGCCGCGTGGAACCAGGCGGTCGCCACCCACCTGGCCCGGGTCCGCGCGGGCACCACGCGGCCGCTGGTGGCGATCGTGCTGCCGCCGGTGCTCATGCGGCTGTATCCCGATCGCTGGCGGACGTTCCCGTGGGCGGCCCTGGGCGCCAGCGCCAACGCCGTCGCGCCGATGAGCTACTGGACGTCATACACGCCCGCGCCCCGCTGCGCGGCCGGTGACCCGCAGTACTGCGCGTACCGGTACAGCCGCGACAACGTGCTGCTATCCCGGCAGTACACCGGGCTGCCGGTGCACGTCATCGGGGGATCGGGTGACACCGCGACCCTAGCCCAGGTGGCCGACTACGCCCGCGCGGCCCGCGAGACCGCCGCCGCGGGCGGCAGCTTCTACGACTACCGGACCACGAAGCCGGAGTTCTGGCCGTACCTCGGGCAGGTGGCGCCCTAACCCCGCCGCGTACGGGGTCACGGGATGATGGCCTCGATGAGGTGCGGACCGGGCTCGGCGAAGGCGCGGCGAAGGTGGGCGGCGAGCTCTTCGGCGGTGCTGGCCCGGGAGGCGGGGACGCCCATGCCCGCGGCGAGCGCGGTGAAATCCAGTGGCGGCCGTGACAGGCTCAGCAGGCTGCGGGCCGCGTCACCGGAGGCGACCGCTCCGACCCGGTCCAGCTCCATGGCGAGGATGGCGTAGGAGCGGTTGCTGAAGATCACCGAGGTGATGTCCAGTTGCTCGCGCGCGTGGGTCCAGAGCGCTGAGATCGTGTACATCGCGCTGCCGTCGGCTTCCAGCGCGATGACCGGTCGCTGCGGGCAGGCGATGGCGGCGCCGGCGGCCAGCGGTAGGCCCTGGCCGATCGCGCCGCCGGTCAGCGTGAGCCAGTCGTGCGGCGGCGCCCCCGCGGTCGCGGCCGGCAAGGACACCGAGGAGGTGGCGGACTCGTCGCAGACGATCGCGTCCTCGGGCAGCAGCGCGCCGATGACGGCCGCCGCCGTATGCGCGGTGAGCTCGCCGGCGGGAAGCCCGGGACGTCCAGGCGGCTGGAGCCGCGGCTGGACCGCGGCGGCGGTCAGGTCGGCCAGCGATGCCAGCGCGCCGGCCACGTCATCGCCCGGCTCGGCCAGGACGTGGACCTGGCAGCCGGCCGGCGCCAGCGAGCCGGGAAGGCCGGGATAGGCGAAGAACGACACGGGGGACCGGGCTCCGGCGAGGATCAGGTGGCGGCCTTCGGCCAGCTGCCCGGCCGCGATCTCCGGGAGGTAGGCCAGCCGGCTGACCGCGGGGAGGCCGGCGCCGCGCTCATGGCGGGCCGGGAACGTCTCGGCGAGTAGCCGCGCGCCGGTCGCCTCCGCGATCCGGCTGGCTGCCTCCAGCGCCGGGCGCCGCAGGCCGGCCCCGCCGAGGAAGATGACGCACGGCTCACCGCCGCGTAGCGCCTTCGCCACCGGGCCAATCACCTCGCCCGGCACCGGGCTCGGCAGGCGGGGCGGGCGTGGCGGCGCCGGCTCGCCGCCTTCGGTCCACGACACGTCGGCGGGCAAGATGAGCGCCGCCACCCGCCAGGTGGCGCGGAGGCCGCCGCGACGGCGTCGGCGGCATCGGCCGCCACGTCGGCGGCGCGCAGCGAGCGGCGGACCCACGCCGACACCGGCCGGGCGAGCGAATCGATGTCCGATTCCAGCGGCGCGTCGAGGCGCTTGTGATAGGTGGCGTGATCACCCACGACGGCGACCAGCGGCGTGCGCGCGCGGCGGGCGTTGTGCAGGTTCGCCAGCCCGTTACCCAGCCCCGGCCCGAGGTGCAGCAAGGCGGCCGCCGGCCGGCCCGACATGCGCCCGTACCCGTCGGCGGCCCCGGTCGCCGTCCCCTCGAACAGGCACAGCACGCCGCGCATCCGCGGCACCGCGTCCAGCGCCGCGACGAAGTGCATCTCCGAGGTCCCCGGGTTAGCGAAGCAGGCCTCCACCCCGCACGCCACCAGAGTCCGGATCAGCGCCTGCGCACCATTCATGACCGCACCTCCACGCCCAACGCTACTGTCATCGTCGGCGCCGGCTAGCTGAGCTTGTCCTATGGACGGGCATGGCTGACAAGGCGCAGGAATGAATGGAAAGGCTAGCCTACCCCACGCATTCCGGGTAACCTGACTGCCTGCGGGGTCCCTGGTTACGCGACAGGCGTCCTGCGTGCACGTGCAGGGCAGGTTGCTCCTGAGGAGGGACGATGCCGGACAGCGGCGATAGCCTCGGCTACGACGACCTGAGCGTCGAGCAACTCCACCAGCTCCACCACAGTGCCGCCCGGGAAGCCCGCGGGGGCGATCCGCTGGCCATCGAGATGCTGGCCGTCATCGGTGCCCTGTCCAGGCGCCGGCTCGGAGTTCCCGCGTCGCTGGATGACGCTCCCGCCGCGGTGGTGATCATGGCTCGCGCCCATGCCCGGCGAGTGTGCGCCGCCGTCGGCGATGCCCTGTGCACGGTCTTGTCCGTCAGTGACCGCGTCCGCGGCCCCGACCCGGAACTCGCCCTCCCTGGCGTCAGCGTGATCGTCGCTGCCTTGTGCCGGGCGCGGGCCCACCTGGCCGACCTTGGCCCCGACTTTGACCTTGGACTCGACCTCGATCATTGCCTCAGCGCGGCCCAGCGCCTGACGGACGTGCTAGTCCGCAGCGCCTCCTTCAACGCTTGCGAGGCCTGGGACCTCCTTGACGGCCTGTTCGCCAGCTTGCGAGACGCCCGCTTCGCCCTGAGCGACCTGGTCCTGTCACTGGGGGACATGCCGGCCGACGCCTCGGGCGCTGACCTTTCGGGCCTGGACCTTCATCGGCTCGACGCGCTGCACGGCGTCACCTGGACGCGGGCGACCACATGGCCGCCCGCCATCGCCGAGCAGGTCCGGGTTCACTCGGCGGAAGAGGAGCCGGGCAGGCTCCGGATTCGCATTCCCTATACTCGCGGCCCCGCCCGGCCAGCGCCGTGAGCGTCGGGCGTTACTGATCCTGATCCTGCTGCCCGGAGCCCTGGCCGCGGTCATCGCCCGGGGGTTGCCGGTCACCGCCGGGGGCTTGCTGGTCGGCCAGGTCCTGCTGACTGCCCGGATCGCGCGGGTTGTCCTGGGCTTGCCCGCGGTCCACGCCGAGCTCTTTCTCCACTGCGTGCTCAACGCCCTGCTCAGCTTCGTGGACCTGCTGCGGGTGGTCCTTCGCGTACTGCTCGGCGTCATCCTTGAGCTTGTCGAACTCGCTCATGGTGATCTCCGCTCCTCGTCTTGGCCGGGTGGTTCTCCCGTGCTTGAATTTGCGGCTGCTACCCCTGGCTCACCCGGCCATACCTTGACGTCCTGATTCCATCCGAGTCCAGGGTTCGGGGCAGGCGGGACGGGTAGCCGTAGCCCATGAACGGTGCACCGACCGCCGTCTTGTTCGACGTGGACGGCACCCTCGTGGATAGCAATTACCTGCATGCCGTCTGCTGGTGGGACGCGCTCATCCAGGCTGGTCATGACGTGCCGATGGCGCGCATCCACCGCGCTATCGGGATGGGCTCCGACCAGTTGCTGGACGCGCTGTTGCCGCCGGACCGGGACCGCGATGCCGACGACGGCATCCGCGCCGCGCACGGCGCGCTGTACGCGACGTACTGGTCCCGCCAGCGGCCGCTGGCGGGAGCGCCTGAGCTGCTGCGGGCCTGTAAGGACCAGGGCCTGCGGGTGGTCTTGGCCAGCTCCGCCGATAGCCGCGAGTTCGCGGCGCTGCGAGCAGCCTTGAACGCCGACGACGCGATCGACGACGTGACCTCTTCCGGCGACGTGGATCGGAGCAAGCCCGCCCCTGACCTGGTACAGGTGGCCCTGGAGAAGGCCAGGGTGCGGCCGGAGGAGGCGGTGTTCGTCGGCGACACCGTGTGGGACGTGCAGGCCTGCAATGAGGTCGGCGTTCCCTGCATCGGGTTGCTCAGCGGCGGCATCAGCCGGGAGGAGCTCCGCGATGCGGGCGCGGCCGAGGTGTACCTGGGACCGGGGGATCTCCTGGAGACGCTGGCCGACAGCATCCTCGGCACTGGCCGGTTACTATCTGCGCGGACAGCGGGCGCGCATGTGCAGCGGGCCGCGCGGGCGCAAGGTGATCCCGGCCGTGACCGCGGGGTCCCCGCCTGACTGGGTGAGGTCGCCGTGGCAGAGCGGGATCAGCGCCGTGCGCAGGATCAGCTGGGCCAGGTGGGCGCCGAGGCAGGTGCGCGGTCCGGCGGCGAACGGCAGGTAGGACCAGGACGGCCGGCCGGAGGCGAATCGCTGCGGCCGGATGAGGTGCGGGTCGTGCCACAGGCTCGGATCGTGATGGGTGAGGTAGGGCGAGTAGAGCACCAGCGTTCCGGCGGGTACTGGAATGCCGGCGGGCATGCAGTCCCGGGTGGCGATCCGGCTGCCGAGCCAGCCGGCCGGGTAGCGCCGCAGGATCTCATCGAGGAACAGCGGCAGGGCCTGCGGGTCGCGCCACTGCGGGTGGCTCGCCAGGTGCCAGGCGGCCCACGCCAGCGTGTGGCTGGTGGTGTCGTAGCCGGCGGCCAGCGCGACCCGCAGGTCCTTGACCGTCTCCGGGGCAGCCGGGCGGTAGCCGTCGCGCGGTGCGCCGTCGGCGGCCGCTGTGAGGCCCGCGGCGATGCTGCCGGGCGCGGGGTCGGCCAGCGCGGCGGCGATGGCGGCCTCCACGCGGCGGAACATCCAGGGGCGCGGCAGCATCGGCGCCGGCAGGCCATGGTGCAGCGGGCGCAGGAACCGGCTCAGCAGGCCAGGCGGCAGGGCGCCGCCGAACAGGGCGACGTTGAGCATGTCCTGGACGAGCGCGGCTGACCAGGCGAGGGCCTCGAAGTCACCGCGCGGGCGCCTGGCTTCGGCCACCGCGGCGAGTTGGCCTTCCAGGGCGGCGAGGGCGCGGGCGCTGTAGTGCCCGCTCAGGCCGCGTCGGCGCGGGCGATGCTCAGGGGCGTCCGTGTGCACGATCCCGGCCGCCAGGTACGGGCTTAGCCCGCTGAGGCTGCCGCGGCTACGGAAGGTGTCGAGGTCGGACAAGATGGCGCGGTTCCACTCCGGCCGGTAACCGACGAGGGCGGGCCGCCACAGCCTGACCTGGAAGACCGGGCCGGCGCGGGCGCCGTCCTCGAGCAGGCGCAGCGGGCTAGCCGTCCACCGCCACAGGTGACCGATCACCGGCAGGCCGGGCGGCTCGGGCAGGCGGCCCAGCTCGCCGGTCACGGGTGCCCGCCAGGAGCCGGGCGCCCGCCAGGAGCCGGGCGGCGGGCAGGGTAGGTGCGGCCTTTCCACTGGGCGCCGCGCCGGAACGCCAGCGCGTACACCGGCAGCGCCGCGAGCGGCGTGGCTGGCACCAGCACCGCCTCGCCCGGGGAGCCACGGCCGGTCTTCGCGTTGACCAGGATCCGCTGCGCCAGGCCGAGGACCGCCGCGGTCCGCCAGGCCGGGCCGCGGCGCCACGCCAGCCACGGCACCGTGTAGGCGAGCAGATGCCAGGCGGCGGTCAGCGCCAGCGCGCTGTCGTGCCCGCCGTGGGCGGCCCGCAGGCTCTTGCCGAACCCGCGCACGCTTTCCCGGTACCCGGAGTACATCCGCGCGCTGACCAGGTCGCCGCCGAGGGCGAGGCCCAGGCGAAGCCCCGCGCGGCGGGCACGGCGGGCCAGCGCGAGGTCCTCGTTGAGGTGGCCGGCCACGGCGGCGTGACCACCGAACCAGTCGTAGGCGCCCCGCCGGAACATGAGCAGCTGGCCGTTGGCGGTGGCCGCGGACCGGGCCGGCAGCCGCAGCAGGCGGTGGGGCAGGAATGCCAGGAGCACGTCGTCGATCAGCGGCACGAGGAGCCGTTCGCCCACGGTGGCAGTGCGCTGGCGGGGGAACACCGAGAACATCCCGGCCCGCTGAGCGAGCATCTGCGCCCAGCTCGCGTCCACGGCCCCGGGAGCCAGGGCCACGTCGGCGTCGCAGAACAAGAGCACGTCACCGCGCGCGGTCGCGGCAAGCTGGTGGCAGGCCCAGTTCTTGCCGGTCCACCCGGACGGGGGCGGCATGCCGCGCACCAGCCGCACCCGGGGGTCTGCCTGGGCGGCGCGCCGCACCACGGCGGCGGTGTCATCGCCGGACTGGTCGTCGAGCACGATGACCTCGGCGACGTCCTGGGCGAGGAACCCGGCGAGGGCGGCGGGCAGCCGCTGGCCCTCGTCACGGGCCGGTACCAGCAGGGAAGTCTGCGGCCGGCCCGCGCGAGAGCGCGGTCGCAGCGTCGGAAACATGACGAGATTGGCCGCCACGCCGGCCAGCTTGACCACGTGGAAGGCAACGACCACGCGGGCTAGCGCGGTAGCCATGGCAGCCAGTCGCGGGCGGCGTCGACGCGCTCGTCCCAGCTTCGTCGTCCGCGCACCACGCGGGAGAAGCCAGGCAGCGGCTGGCGGGGCTCAGCGGTCGCGCTGAGCCGGTCCACGTCGCCCAGGTCGGCGCGCAGCCGCTCGCGGAGCCGCCTGGTCGCCTCCGCTGGCGGCCCGTCCGCGTCGACCTCGCTGAACACGACGTAGGCCTCGGGGTACTGGCGGCCCCGGACCAGGACCCGCACCGCCACTGAGCACAGCCGGGCGGGCGCCCGCGCCGCGAACCAGGCCGCTCCGGGGGCGAGCGGGCCCGGTGGGCCGGCGGGCAGCAGCCGTCCCTCGGGGTAGATGACGAGCACGGCGCCGCCGCGCACGGCGGCGAGGGCGGCGCGGGGTTCGTCGGCGCCCACCACGCCGATCCGGCGGGCGAACTGGTACCGGTGCACGTTAGCGACGTCGGCGAGCAGCATCATGCGCTGCCCGGCGGCGGTCAGCAGCGCGCCGGCGATGAACGGGTCCCACCAGCTATGGTGGTTGGCGGCCCACACGGTCCGGCCAGCCGGCCGCGGGCCGCGCACCCAGACGCCGGCGAGGCCGCCCCGGACCGTCATTCGCAATGCCGCGAGCATCGCCGGGCGGGTGACCTCACTCATGGCGGGCTCGCTCCCACAGGGCCAGGGTCAAGGTGATCATGGCGAACGCGAACCCGAAGTCCTCGACGGGGATGTCCCACGGCCACCGGAATCCGGTGATGGCCGCCGGGCGGTAGACCACGATCGGCGCGGACAGCTTGGTCAGCCATCCGTCGACCGCGACCTGGAACGCGAGCGTGATGGCGATCGTCACCCAGAACTGGCGGCGCCGCAGGATCCCGGTCCGCAGCGCCGCCAGCTCCACGGTCACGACCGCGGCCGGGGCGCAGATCGCGCCGATGGTGTAGGCGCCCGTCACCGGCGTGCCCGCCCGCCGCCCCGTGAGCGCGGGCCGGGCGCCCCGCGCCCGACGACCTCGTAGGTGAGCAGCGCGCAGACCGGGATGACCGCGAAGAACAGCCACTCCTCGACCGGCAGGCCCGCCAGCCGCAGCCCCAGGATGTAACGCTCGCTGAACCACCACTGCCCGCCGCGCACGGCGATCACGTCCCATCCGGCGAACACGACCAGGACGGGCGCCAAGGTGGCGAGCAGCGCTTTAGGGCGCCGGTACACGCGTGCTCCGCCGATGATCTCCAACGGCAACGTCACCGCGACGCATGCCCCGAGGACCAGCAGGTACTGCCAGGCATCCATGACGCTTCCCCTCAACGGGCGCGGTTCGACCGCGCGTTTTGGCGCCGCATCGCCGCGGCGTACCGGCCAGCCAGGATGCCGCGCGGCGGCACCGACCAAACTGGCTCCGTGCGGTACCCGCGGGTGGTGAGGATGGCATTGGCGGCGCCGATGCCCGTGGCGGCGGCGCGTTCCATCAAAGCCGAAGGGAATGGCGTCGCGACCCAGTCGCCGGCCAGCGTCAGCCCGGGGACGGCGGTGCGCGCGCCGGGGGTGGTGGCATGCTCGCCGACCGGGAACCCGGCCGCGTCGGTGCCGACCTGGCAGTGGCGGTCAAGCTGGCGCAGGCGGCGGGCCTCCGGCCACAGCCGTCCCAGTTCGGCGAGCATGGTGGCACCGAGCTCGGCGGCGGGGACGCCGGGCGGGCAGGCGTACGCGTGCAGTTCGATAACCGATCCCCCGGTCCGCTCGTGCCAGGCACGCGCCGTGGCCTCAACGCGGTGATAGAGCGTCACCGAGTCCAGGGTCCCGGGATCGGCGATGCTGGTGAACGGCGCCCGCTCCGGGCGGACATCGCCGTCCAGCCAGTACCGCGCCACCGCGTACGGCGGCCCGGTCCGCGGGTTGGCGGCGACGGCCGCCAGCCGCTGGTCGCCGGACGTAGCGCTGGGCGAGGCGCTGAGGATCCGCGCGGCCGCCGCGGCGTCAGTGGCCAGGACCACCTCGTCGGCGGTCAGCGGGCCGCCCGCGCCGGCCTGCACGCGCCAGCGCCCGGCCGGGTCGCGCTCGATCGCTTCGACCGCGGTGCCCGTGCGGACCTCCGCTCCCCGCTGTCGCAGGTAGCGACTCAGGGGCGTCCAGATGGCGCTGTGGTAGTCGGCGCGCGGCGCGTCCATGCCGAGGCCCTCGGGATTTGCGAGGAAGTAGAAGTGGAACATCGCCACCAGCTCAGCGGCCGACATGGTGGCGGCGTCGTTGAAGAACGAGTGGGCGAATACGTTGAACAGCATCACGCGGGCGCGTTCGGGGAGCCGCAGCTGGCCCAGCAGATGCTCGGCGCTGACCTGATCCAGGTGCGCGTAGGTCTGCCCGGCATCGAACCCCAGCAAGCTGAGGCCGACGGAGTGGTCGGCGCGCGCTAGCTCGCGCAGCCGCAGGCTGGGGGAGCGGAGGGTGAGCGCTAGGATGCTCAGCGGCGGGGTGGGGGGCAGCTGATCGAATTCCTCGGCCGGCCAGCGCGCCGAGATGACCGGGTAGCGGCCGAGAGGCTGCAGCAGCGGCTCGGCGCCGGCCGGGATGCGGGCGAGGATCCGCCGCCAGTTGTAGTACTGGCGGAAGAAGCCGTGGAACCCGTGGTCGACCCACTGCACGGTGCCGTCCGGCAAGGTGCGCGGGTGCGCGCCGAGGCGCCCGCCGAGCCGGCCGGCGGCCTCGCAGAGCACGACGGGAATGCCGCGCTCGGCGAGGACCACGGCGGCGGACGCCCCGGCGATGTCGCCGCCCGCCACCACGACCAGCGGGCGGACGGCGGGCGGGCCGTGGGGGTCCGACGGGGCGCTCGCCAGGTGCGGGCGCATCCCGGTCACTCGTCCGACCAGCCGGGACAAGGGCACCCCGACGCTCACTGCCGCCGGTCCGTAGCGGCCATGGCGAGGCCCCGCAGGGCGGCCGCGACGCCGGGCGGCAGCGCGGCGCGATCCAGCAGGGTGCACGCGACGCGGACGTTATTGCGGATCTTCTGTTCGACGCGATCAGATGCCCCGCACCGGGCGAGCTCGGCGGTCAGCTCGGCGACATTGGCCCGGGTGAAGGCGGAGGTGCCGGCCAGGGCCAGCAGCGCCTGCCCGCGTGGCGGCAGCATGTCCGCGGCATGGGCAAGGAGCTGGGTCGGCTTGCCGGACACGAGGTCCTCGCCCACCGGCTTGCCGGTCCGCCGCGGGTCGCCGAACACGCCCAGGAGGTCGTCGCGAAGCTGGAACGCCTCACCGACCAGGTCGCCGTAACGAGACAGGCCGGGCGGCAGCTCGGGCAGGCCAGCTACCGCGGCCCCCAGGCGCAGCGGCCCGGTCACCGTGTACCGTCCCGATTTCAGCAGCGTGGTGGTCCGCGCCACCTCGGCCGAACGATCCCGGCGAGCGGCCCCGGCCAGGTCGAGGAACTGGCCCAGCACGAGCTCGTCCACCATGCGTTGCCACTGCGTCAGCGCGGGCGCGGGCAGCCCGGCGGCGAGCCGGCTGGCCACGGCGAACGCGAGGTCGCCGACCAGCAGCGCCATCGCGCGCCCGTAGCCGTCCGGATCCCCGGCCCAGCCGTGCCGCAGATGCTGCCCGCCGATCTCCCGGTGCAGCGCGGGTCTTCCCCGGCGGGTGTCGGCGTCGTCCATGAGGTCGTCGTGGATGAGCGCGAAGGCGTGCAGCAATTCAAGCGCCGCGCACGCTTGCAGCAGCCGGGGGCTGGTGCCCTCCCCGGCGATGGCATGGCCCCAGTAGCAAAACCGCGGCCGCAGCGCCTTGCCGTCGCCGAGGTAGGCCGCGAGCGCCTCGGGCGGGTCCCACCAGGGCGCGCCGTTGTCCTTCCAGGCGGCCTGCTCGCGGGTGAGGAGGCCGGCCAGGTACGGCCGCAGTTCACCGATGACGAACGTGTCGTCGGCCGATGCCAGGGTGGCGCCTGACTGGCACGCGCTGACGGTCACGCCGGCCTCGCCAGCTCCCGCGCCACGGCGACCGCCCGCTGCCGGCGTGGAACGACGGCGCGCCCGGCCAGGACATCGCACCCGGCCTGCTCGACGCGGTTCAAGATCCCCCCGTACACGACGCTGGCCAGGCGGACGCAGCGGCGAGACCTCGGCGGCAGGACCGCCAGGCCCGGCCGGGCGTCGCGGTAGTGGGCGCGGGCCCGCTCGATCTCGAAGGCGACCAGCTGGCGCACGGCTGGGCTCGCCGACGGTGCCGCCAGGTCATCCGGGCGCACCCCGAACCGCTCCAGGTCCGCGCTCGGCAGGTAGACCCGGCCGCGGGCCAGGTCTTCGGCGACGTCGCGGATGAAGTTGGTGAGCTGGAACGCCAGGCCGAGCTGGCGGGCCGACTCGCGCGCCACGGCGGCCTCGGCGACGGGCACCGGTCCGGGCGCGTGGTCGGGGGCCAGCAGGATCGGCAGCATCATCGTGCCGATCACGGCCGCCGACCCCTCCATGTACGCGAGCAGGGCGTCGTAGTCGGCGTACGCGCGGACGTGCAGGTCCATGCGCATGCTGGCGAAGAACGCGTCGAAGTCGGCCCGGGGCAGGCCGAAGATGGCGATGGTGTGCCGTACGGCGCGCAGGACCGGCTCGGCGGGGGCGTCCGCACTGTCGAGCGCACCGTCGGGCGCGGCGTCGACCGCACTGTAGAACTGGCCGGCCCAGTCCGCGAGCCGGCGGGCGGGCTCCGGTCCCCGCTCCGGTCCCCGCCCCGGGGCGCGCGCGTCGCCGGGCACGTCGACGATGTCGTCGGTGTAGCGGGTGAAGCCGTACAAGGCATGCACGTGCCGGCGCTTCCAGGGCGGCAGCAGCCTCGTGGCCAGGTAGTAGCTGTGGCCGTGCGTGCGGTGCACGTCACGGCAGCTCGCGTAGGCGGCGTCGAGCGCAGCGGCCTGCGGCGTGGAACGGATCATGCATCCCCCTCGAAAGAGTGAGTCCCGGCGCTTCCGCGAAAACGGGCGGTCCTGCCCCGGAGCGGGCCCGCCGGCCAATAAATCGACGCACATTTCGATTCAACCTAGCTTAGGAGTACGCTGGGCGCAAATGCCAGGGACCTACCCCGGCAGCGGGGCGACATGCCGCGAGCGGAGGTAAATTGATGCGGACTGTTACTGGACCGACCGGCAGCGTAGTCATCGTCGGCGCGGGACTGGGGGGACTGGCCTGCGCCATGCGGCTAGCCGGCACCGGGCGCCAGGTGACGGTGCTCGAGCGGGCGAGCGCCCCCGGCGGGCGAATGGGCCAGCTCGTCGTGGACGGCTACCGGTTCGACACCGGCCCCACCGTGCTGACCATGCCGGACCTGCTCGGGGAGACCTTCCACGCCGTCGGCGAGCGGATGTCGGACTGGCTGGACCTGATCCGCCTGGACCCCGCCTACCGCGCGCACTTCGCCGACGGATCGACGCTGGATATCCGGGCGAGCACCACGGATACGGCCACGGAGATCGCGCGCCTGTGCGGGCCGCGTGAGGCCGATGGCTACCTGCGTTTCGCGGACTACGCGCGCACGCTGTATCACCTGGAATGGAACCGGTTCATCGACCGCGACTTCGACCGCCCGTGGGACCTGGTCAGCTCGGACCTGGCCCGGCTGGCCGCCTACGGCGGGTTCCGCCGGCTGTCGGCCAAGGTGTCCGGGTTCCTGCGCGACCCGCGCACCCAGCGGGTGTTCTCCTTCCAGTCGCTCTACGCCGGCGTGCCGCCGCACCGCGCGCTCGCCCTGTACGCGGTGATCGCCTACATGGACACGATCGCGGGCGTCTACTTCCCGTGCGGCGGCATGCACGCGGTCGCCGCCGCGCTCGCGGCGGCGGCCGTCAGGCACGGGGTGACCATCGACTACGACCGCGAGGTGACCGGCGTGGAGATCGCCGGGTCCCGGGCACGTGCCGTGCGCACCCGAGACGGCGGGCGGATCCGCGCCGACGTCGTGGTGCTCAACCCTGACCTGCCGGTGGCCTACCGTGACCTGCTGAACCGGCCGCTGCGGCGCCGGCTGCGCTATTCCCCCTCGTGTGTCGTCATGCACCTGGGAACCCGCAAGGCCTACGCCGGCGCTAGCCATCACAACATCCACTTCGGGGACGCCTGGCGGGGCACCTTCGACGACATCACCCGGCGGGGCCAGGTCATGTCCGACCCGTCGCTGCTGGTCACGAACCCCACGCGCACCGATCCCAGCCTCGCGCCGCCTGGCCGCGAGATCTACTACGTGCTCGCTCCGGCCCCCAGCCTGCCGGCCGGGCCCGACTGGTCGCGCACCGGCCAGGCCTACGCCGACGACTTGCTGCGGGTCTTGGCCGACCGCGGCTACCCCGGCCTTGGCGAGGCGACGGACGTGCGGAAGGTGGTCACTCCGGCCGACTGGGCACAGGCGGGCCTGGCGGCCGGCACGCCGTTCGCCGCCGCGCACACGTTCAGCCAGTCAGGCCCGCTGCGGCCCGGTAACCTCGCTCCAGGGCTGGACAACGTCGTGTTTGTCGGTTCCGGGACCCGGCCGGGCGTCGGCGTCCCCATGGTCTTGGTATCCGCCCGGCTCGCCGCCGAACGGATCGCCGCCTCTCGTGGCCGGAAGGATGAGTGAACCGGTGCCGGATGCCGGCTTGAGCGCGGGGGAGGCAGCCCGGAGGATAGGCGTCGCCGTCACCACCGTTCGTACCTGGGACCGCAGGTACGGCCTCGGCCCGTCGTACCGCGAGCCCGGCCGGCACCGGCGCTACAGCGACGATGACCTGGCTCGGCTGGCGCTGATGCGGCGGCTTACCTTCGACGGGGTCGCCCCCGCCGAAGCCGCCCGCATTGCCAAGGCGACCCGCGATCCCGGCGCCCAGGTGGCCGCCGACGCCCAGCCGCTGCCAGATATGGCAGCCGGGCAGGCGCCCGCGCGCACGTCCGGCCCGGCCACGGGCCTTCGCCGGGCGGCGCTCGCCCTTGATCCCGCCGACGTGGACCGGCTGCTGAACCTGGCGCTGGACGGAGGCGTCGTGCGCGCCTGGACCGCGGTCATCACCCCCGCCTTGCGCGACCTGGGCCGCCAGCACTCCGCCGCCGGCCGGTACATCGCGGCTGAGCACCTGCTGTCCGGCGCGGTGTCCGCCGCCCTGGCCCGCGTGCCGCGGCCGCGTACGCAGCCGCGGGTCTTGCTCGCATGCTCGCCGGACGAGCAACATACCCTCCCACTGGAAGCCCTCGCCGCCGCGCTGGCCGAGCGCGGCGTCGCGAGCCGGCTGCTCGGCGCCAGGGTGCCCGCTAACGCGTTGCGGGAGGCGCTCGCCCGGACTGCCCCCGCCGCCGCGCTGATCTGGGCACACTCGCCGGCGATGGCCGACCGCGACCAGATGGCCGTAGCCGCCGACGCTCGGCCCCGCCCGGCGCTCGCGGCCGCCTGCGGGCCCGGCTGGGATCCGGGATACCTGCCGGGCGGCGTCGTGCTCCTGACCAGCTTCCGGCAGGCGCTCACGGCCCTGACTGATCTGCCCTGACTGATCTGCCCCTGACTGGTCTGCCCTGATCCGATGGGGATCGTTCCGACCTGAATTAGCTGGCCAGGGCCTCGCGTAGCCGGGTTGTTCGCCCGGCCGATCCCAGTGGCCGGCCTGCGGCCGCATGGACAGGTGCCACAGGTTTCGTTGGGCGTGCTGAGCCTTGGACTGCCGGGGTGTCGAATCCGGCGGGAGCCGTTCGTGAAGAGGGTAAGAGGCAGATCCACCAGTGGCTAGGAGATGACAATGAGGCTGACCCTGCACACGTTCATGACCCTCGACGGTGTCCTGCAGGCGCCCGGCGGCCCGGACGAGGACCCTTCCGGCGGGTTCGCCCACGGCGGCTGGTCTTTTCCCTACGGTGACGAGGACTTCGGCGCCGCCGTGGCCGGCTGGTTCGGCCACGCCAGTGCCTTCCTGCTGGGACGCAAGACCTATGAGATCTTCAGCGGGTACTGGCCGCGCGTCACCGATCCCGCCGACCCCGTCGCGGGCAAGCTCAACGCGCTGCCGAAGTACGTCGCGTCCACCACGCTGGCGTCGGCGGACTGGCGCAACTCCACGCTGCTGGGCGGGGATGTCGCGGCCGAGGTCGCCCGGCTGAAGGAGCTGCCGGGGGATGAGCTGCAGGTGCACGGCAGCGGCGAGCTGGCCCAGGCCCTCATCGAGCACGATCTCATCGACGAGTACCGCCTGCTCTACTTCCCGGTGCACCTGGGCCGGGGCAAGAAGCTCTTCCGGGATAGCGCCCCCGCGGCGGCGCTGCGGCTGGTCAGCACGTCGGTCACCGGGACCGGCGTCATCATCGCCTGCTACGTCCCGGACGGGCCCGCGCGGCACGGCTCCTACGAGCTGCCCGAAGAGTCGCAAGCACGGTCCCGCCCCGTCAGCTAGCCGGAGATCACCGAGCGGCTGCGCTGGTCGTCGCCATCGCGATCCCGCCGCTGGCCAGCACGGCCGAGGAGATCTAGAACACCGAGATGTGCACGTGGTCGTAATGGTTGGCGGTGATGCCGCCGCGGTCCGCCATCAGCTTCCAGCCGGCCGACGGGATGCGGATGTCCCAGATGTGCTGCCGGTAGATGATGTACATGATCCCGAGCCGGGAGGCGTTCGCCTGGGCCCACGCCGCGATGTCGTAGCCCTTCTGGATGTTCGAGGCGTTCGGCATGACCCCGCCGGAACTGAGCATGAAGTCGCACGCCCGGCCGAGCGGATGCTCACCACTGTTCTCCGGCCGGTAGCAGCCGATGGTGATGAACGGGCCGAACCGCCGGTCGATCTCGTCTCGCACGTCGTGCATGCGGGCCGTGATGTTGTCGCCAGTGGTCGGTGACTGCGGATGGAACTGGGCGAGGAGGCGCTGGACGCGCTGCTGCTGGCCCACCAGCGTGGAAACCAGCTGGCGCAGGCTGGCCACCTTGGCCTGCGCGGCCTGCTGGGCGCGCATGGCGGCCGCCGTGAGCCGCTGCAGCTCCTGCTGGCGGGCATTGCGCTGGTGGGCGAGGTATTCAACGATCGCGGTCCGGCCGAGCACCTGCTGCGGGTCGCCGCCGCCGAAAAGCGCGAGCACCTCGTCGGGGGCGCCCATGTAGCCCGCCGCGGCGAGGTTGGCGAGCTGGCGATGCACGGCGGCGAGCTGGCGGTCCAGCAGCAGCACCCGGGCCGTGGCCGCGTTGGCGGCGGTTTCCGCATCGGTGAGGGTTTCCAGCTGACCGCGGTACTGCGTGGACAGCTGGGCCGCCTGGGCCTCCAGCTGCGTCAGGGATGTCGGGCTGTCCGCGCGGGGCAGCTGGGCAGTCGGCGCCGCCGCCCGGGCGGATGAGGCGAGCAGCGAGCAGGCGATTGCCACGGCAACGACCCCGCCCCAGCTACGTGCTCCGCGGCGAAACCAGCGCCCAGGCATGGCGAACCGACTCTGGGCGGAGTACCAGCGGCGCACGGGCTTACCTCTCCTTCTGCCGGCACAGTGTCAATGCAGGTGACAGGCTGGATCTGCGCGGCCATGGAGTTACGCCGGACGATAGCAGCCCATTCCTGCCCATGCTGGCCGTTCCGCCGGCTTGAACGCAGCATCGGCATGGAGCACGGCTTTGCCTGTGCTCCATGCCGTTGCTGGGCGCCGTCCCGAAGCGGCCCCCGATCGCTTCAGAACGTCTGGTACACGGCCGGGCTGGTGCCAGGGGCCATGGACAGTCCGCTTGACGCGGGAATGCCGGTCGCCGGTACGGTCCACAGGCGGCCGTCAGTGCCTTGGAAGGCGATGGCCGGCCCGCCGGTGCCGTTATCGAAGCGCACCTCGATGGCCGCCGGGCTGGTGCCGGCGGCCATCCCCACCGTCCAGCTCCGCTGAATCTGCAGAGCCGGCGTGGCGAGCCACAGCGCGCTGGTGCTGGCCTGGAAGGCGGTCTGGATCACATCAGTACCGTCGGCGCCGATGAAGCCGTAGTCCGCGACGCTCGGGCTGGTCCCCCGGGACATGTTGAGGCCGGTCCGGAGCGTGCTGCCGGTGGTGACGTTGTAGACGCACAGGAAACCGTCGAACGACTGGTAAGCGACCTCTGCCCCGTCGCCGGGCCAATTGGTGGTCGCCGTGTACGTGATGCTCGGGCTGCTGGCCGGGT
>JAICUO010000820.1 GCA_025935815.1 Streptosporangiaceae bacterium | reverse complement strand
GGTCACCGACGCCGCGTCCTGGCACTGGATCTTCTGGATCAACGGCCCCATCGGCGTCGCCGTGATGCCGCTGCTACTGCTGGCGCGCGAGAGCCGTTCCGGGGCCGGCCGCCTCGACCCGGCCGGGGTCACCTTGGCCACCGCCGGCTTGTTCGGCATCGTGTTCGGGCTGGTCCGCGGCAACAGCCACGGCTGGACCAGCGCCCAGGTCCTGGGCAGCCTCATCGGCGGCGGCCTCCTGCTCGTCGCGTTCGGAGCCTGGGAGTCGCGCGCCGCCACCCCGATGCTGCCGCTGTCGCTGTTCGCCAGCCGTGGTTTCTCCGCGGCCAGCGCCGCCATGCTGCTCACCAACCTGGGCATGTTCGGCGTCATCTTCCTGGTCTCCCAGTTCCTGCAGTCGGTCATGGGCTACAGCCCGCTCGGCGCCGGCGTCCACGGCCTGCCGTGGACCGCCACCCCCGCCGTCGCGGCCCCCATCGCCGGCCTGCTCTCCGACCGCCTCGGCGGCCGGCGCATCGTCGCCGCCGGCATCGCGCTGCAGGCGATCGGCATCGGCTGGCTCGCCGCCGAGATCACCGCCACCGTCTCCTACCCCGGCCTCATCCCGCCCTTCCTCATCGCCGGCACCGGCCTGGGCTTCTTCTTCGCGCCCATCACCCGGCTGACCCTCAGCTACGCTCCCGGACAGCTGGAGGGCATCGCCTCGGGCGCCTCCAACGCCCTGCGCCAGGTCGGCACCGTCATGGGCATCGCCGTGCTCGGCTCGGTCTTCTCCGCCGCCGGCGGCCTGGGCAGCCCCGGCCAGTTCACCGCCGGGCTGACCGCCGCCCTGACCGTCTCGGCGGCGATCCTCGCGGCCAGCGCGCTGGTGGTCCTGCTGGCTCCGGAGACCCGGCCCGCCCGGCCGCCGCGCCCGGGCCGGCCGCTGTCCGCGATGGCCGAGCGCCTCAGCGAAACCGAAGCCGACTCGGTGAGCTGACCGCGCCCGCGCGCGGCGATGAGTTCCCGCCTTGGCGGACGTCCCACCGTTGTGGCCGCATCGATGATAGAGAAGGCCGAGAGCCGCTACCGGGGACCAAGGGAAGGACATCACGGATGCCAGAGCTTCTCATCGACTTCATCACTTCGCTCGATGGCTACGCGGCGGCCGACGGGTGGCCGGGCTGGTGGGGACTCCAGGGCCCGGAGTACCTCGAGTGGCTGGGACAGCAGCCAGAAGCTGGCTACACGGTCTTGATGGGCGCGACCACGTATAACCTGATGTCAGGATTCGCCGCCGCGGGCGAGCCGGGCACCGATGCCCTGGCGGGCATGTCGAAGGTCGTCTTCTCGACCACGCTGAGCGGGCCCCTTTCCTGGGCTAACACGGAACTCGTGTCGCGAGACCCCGTTGAGGCCGTGCGGGAGATGAAGGACACGGCCGCCACGCCGATGCGCACCATAGGGAGCCTCACGCTGTGCCGCTCGCTGCTGAAGGCCGGCCTCGCGGACCGCTTCCGCGTGGTCGTCTTTCCCGTCATCACCGGAAGCAGCGGCCGGGAGCGGATCTACGACGGCTATCCCGATGTCGCGCTCGACATGATCAGCAGCCGCACCTTCGATGGCCGCATCCAGCTGCTGGAGTACGTTCCCACGATCCTGGCCGGACCGCCAGGCGCCAGCGGGGCCAGCGCCTGACGGGCGCCACATTCCGCGAGCGCGCGGTCTAGCCCGCCGCGAACCGCTCGTCGACCTGCTCGCCGGTCAGGCCGAAGTCCTCCAGCGAGTACTGGTGCGCGGGCGGCCGCCCGGCGGGCGCGGGCGCGCTCAGGTCGCGGACGGCGTCGGCGGCGGCGCCGGATAGCGGCAGCCCGAAGCGGGCGTAGATCGCCTCCACCGTCTTGACCGGGTCCGCGACCAGGTCGGCGTAGGACACGTCGTGGAACCGGGCCGGGTCGCGGGCGGCGCGGGCCGCGGTGAACGCCGACAGGCCGCGCGCCCACAGGTCAAGCTGGGTCGCCCCGATCACCGGGCCGGCGAAGGCGGGGGACCAGCCGGCCGAGGCGTGCGCCGCCAGGCTGCACGCGGACGCGATCGCGGTGCGCGGTGACCGGTGGGTCTGGATGACCAGCGCGTCCGGGTACACCGCCAGCAGCGCGTCGAGCGCGAACAAGTGGCTCGGGTTCTTCAGCACCCACCGGCGGCCGGGGTCGTTGAGCCCGATCACCTGCAGGTTGCGCCGGTGCCGCCGGTAGGCCCCGGTCCAGTCCTGCCCGGCCAGCCACGCCGAGTAGGAGGGGACGAGCGCGAGGGTCTCGAAGGAGATCGAGCGCATCGACTGCTGCAGCAGCTGCCAGCACTCCTCGACCTGGTCGGCGGCCATGTAGTGGATCCCCATGAACTCGGGGTGCTCCACGTGGTGACGGGAGAACGCGTCCTGGATGTAGCAGTAGGCCGGGTCGTCGGCCCAGGTCTCGCGGGGCGGGCGGGGCTGCGGCACCTGCGTGAGCCACATCTCCAGGCCCTGATGGCCGGGGTCGGCGGTGAGCAGCCGGTGCAGCGCCGTGGTGCCGGTCCGGGGCAGGCCGGTGATGAACACCGGTGCCTGGATTGGCACCTGGGCGTGGCCCGGGTTGGCCTGCCAGGCGGCCTCGCTGAGCAGCCGGGCGGACAGCGCCCCGCGCAGCAGCGCCCGCTGCGCCCGGGCCCCCTCCGGGGTGAGCCGGGCCTCCCGGTCCAGCGAGTCCAGCAGCACTGCCAGCCCGTCCCGGTAGTCATCGCCTCCGAAGTCGGCCAGCCCGGTCCGCCGCGCGGCGGACGCCTGCAGGTCCTCCGCCGTCCCGACCGTGGGCGGGGCGGGCCCGGTGCTCAACGGCGATACTGGGCTCAATGGTGATACTCGCCGCAGTTGACGTCCAGGCACTGGCCGGTGATGGCCCGCGCCAGCGGCGAGGCCAGGAACACCACCGCGTCGGCGATCTCATCCGGCTCCGGCAGCCGGCCTAGGTCGATGCCGGCCGCGGTCTCGCGGTAGATGTCCTCGGCGCTAACGCCGCGCTTGTGGGCGAGGTACCCGAAGTACCACTTCAGCGAGTCCCCCCAGATGTGCCCGGGGGCCACCGAGTTCACCCGGATCCCCTGCGGGCCCAGCTCGGTGGCCAGGCTCTGGGCCATCGCCAGCAACGC
>JAICUO010000154.1 GCA_025935815.1 Streptosporangiaceae bacterium | reverse complement strand
GCTGGACGAGGGCGTCCAGATCATGCGCCAGCTGTGGACCACCGGCACCGCGACCCTGCACGGCGAGCACTACCAGGTGGACGGGGCCATCTGCCAGCCACTGCCGTTGCAAGACGGCGGCATCCCGCTGTGGATCGCGGGCGGCGGTGAGAAGAAGACGCTGCGGATCGCCGCGAAGTACGCGGCCTACACCAACTTCGACGGGACCCCCGAGGTGTTCGCGCGCAAGTCCGCGCTCCTTCAAGAGCATTGCGCGCAGGCCGGCACCGACTTCGCGAAGATCGTCCGCTCGGCCAACTACAACGTGGTCATCGGCGAGACCAGCCAGGAGGTCACCGACCGGCTGGACGCGCTGCGCGCGCGCCTTTCCAAGTACGTCTCCGCCGACGAGGCCGACGGCCAGGTGCGAAACGTCTCCGCCAGCCCGCTGGTCGGCACGCCGGAGCAACTGGTTGAGAGGCTCACCAGCCTGAACGCCCTCGGCATGACCTACGCGATCGGCTACTTCCCCGAAGTCGCCTACGACAAGTCCGGCCTGGCTCTGTTCACCGAGCGGGTAGCCCCCGCGCTGGCATGACCGCAGGCAGGGCGGATTATTGAGTGGTGGGAGGTCGGCGTCTGCCACTGACGGCGGTTTATGACGGGCAATGTGAGATCTGCGCCAGGAGAGCGATCACGCGCGCGCTCAAGGCGGTTATCGAGCCCGATCCCGCCTGAAGGCGCGGCCGCGGAAGCGGAGCGGCGCCTCGCCGTACTCCTCGGCCGCGTGGGCGATCCAGCCGGCGGTGCGGGCGATCGCGAAGATCGCGGTCGCCCCCTCTGGCGGCATCCGCGCGCAATAAGACAGCGCGCCGAGCGCGAAATCCACGTTCGGCGGGGCCGGGAGGCCGGCCCGCGCGGCGTCGATCAGGGCACGGTCATGCGGGGTCGCGAAGGCCTGTACGGCCTCCAGGAGCGGCGCGGTGCGCGGGTCGCCGTGCGCGTGCACCAGGTGCCCGAACCCGGCGGTGACCGGCTGGCGGGCGAGCAGCATCTCGTGGACGGCCTTCGGGGCGCCGCCGTGCAGCGCCCCGCTCAGCGTGCTCAGCCCGGCCAGGACGCACCCGGCCGGAGCGGCCCGCGCGGACGCCGCGACCCGCACCGCCAGGGTCGACAGCGCTAGCTCGTGCTCGGCGAGCAGGACCAGCGCCGCGTTGAGCGCGCGGACACGCGGCACCGTGGGGCGCAGCGGGGACCATTGCCGCCATGCGCGTCGCGCCACGCTTTCGGCGGCCCCGCCCCCGTCCGCGGTGACGCGGGCGATCAGCCGTCGCCCGTAGCCAGGCCAGTCGGGGGTGGCCCCGCTGTCACCGGGCCGTGTCTCGCCAACCGGGGCCGGCATCTCCGCGACCGCGATGGCCAGGCGCTGGAGCACGGGGATCTGGCGCGGGGCCAGGCGCGAGCTGCCGTCCGCCGTGGCCTGCGGGTACCAGTCAGCGTCCGTCCCGGGCGTGCTGCCCAGCCATAGCAGGTCCGCGACCCGCTCGAACGGCTCGCCCGCGGCGACCAGCCCTGCCACGTCCTTGCCGCGGTACCGGACGACGCCATCGCTCACCGTGCTCACCCGGGTCGCGATGACCAAGTCGATGCTCGCCGCCGGGCGGGGCAGCGTGCGCGGGCGCGACCGGCGCGCCAGCAGTTCCAGCTCATCGGAGTCATAACGGCTGCCGCGACCGCCGGGCCCGGGGACGCGGCGCAGCGATCCCCGGCTCACGTACGCGTACAGGGACCTGACGTCGACGCCCAGCCGCTGCGCGGCCGTCCGCGCGTCCACTAGCTCGCCCATGAGGTAGACGATAATCAACGTTGATTATCCAGGCCAGCGAGGCGAAGAATCGAAGTCATGACAGATGACTTCACCCGGATCACCGAACGGATCTGGGACGCGGCTGGCGACTCAGCCGGGCTGGGCAAGCTCACGGTGAGCGGGCCGCGCCAGGTACTGCCCTCGGTTTTTGACGTGACGGGCCTCGCGGTCGCGTCGGTGGCCGCCGCGACGCTCGCCGCCGCCGAGTTCCACGCCGCCCGCAACCGCATGCCGCCGAGCCAGGTCACCGTGGACAGCCGGGCCGCCAGCGCGGCCTTCGCCTGCGAGGCGCTCTTCACCCCCGTCGGCTGGACGCTTCCCGACATCTGGGACCCGATCGCCGGGAACTACCAGGCGCAAGACGGCTGGATCCGGCTGCACACCAACTACGCCTACCACCGCGCGGCCGCCGAGAAGGTGCTCGGTGCGGCCGACCGGGAATCGGTCCGCGCGGCGGTGCGCGACTGGAAGGCCGACGAGCTCGAAGCAGCGATTGTCGCGGCCGGCGGCTGCGCGGCGGCCATGCACTCCCGCCAGGACTGGCTGGCCTCCCCCCAGGGGGCCGCCGCGGCCGGTGCCCCGCTGCTGGACGTCACCGCCCCGGCCGAGGGCAGCACCGCATCCGGGAGTACCGCCTCCGGGGAGGCGGCCGCGCCCTACGCGGGCATCCGGGTGCTCGACCTGACCCGCGTGATCGCCGGCCCGGTCGGCACCCGGTTCCTGGCCGGCTATGGCGCTGACGTGCTCCGCGTCGACCCGCCCGGGTTCGCTGAGGTGCCCGCGTGCCTGCCCGAGACGACCGCCGGAAAGCACGCCACATTCCTCGGCCTGACGACCCCGGCCGGCCGCTCCGCCTTCGAGCGCCTCCTGGCGACCGCGGACGTCCTGGTCACCGGGCTGCGCGCCGACGCGCTGGGCAAGCTCGGCTATGGCGAGCCCGCGCTGCGGACGCTCAACCCGTCCCTCATCCTGGTCTCCCACAACGCCTACGGGTGGTCCGGCCCGTGGCGGGATCGCCGTGGTTTCGACAGCCTCGTTCAGATGAGCTGCGGCATCGCCGAGGCCGGCGCGCAGGCCGCCGGGAGCGACAAGCCGGTCCCGCTGCCGGTCCAGGCGCTCGATCACGCCACCGGCTACCTGCTGGCGGCCGCCGTGGGCCGCGCGCTCACCCGCCGCCTCACCACCGCCCGGACCAGCAGCGTGCGAGCCTCGCTGATCGGCACGGCCAGCTTCCTGTGGTCGCTGCCCCGCCCGCAAGGGCAGCCGTCGCCGCCGGGCCCGGCCGGCTTCCCGCTGGAGGACGCGAGCACCGCGTGGGGCCCGGCCCGCCGGGTCCCGCCGCCCGGCCAGATCGCCGGGGCACCGGCGCGGTGGTCGGTCGACGCGGGCCCGCTGGGTCGCCACGCCCCCGCCTGGGGCCAGGGCTGACGGTCGCCACCGGGCGCCAGGCTGACCGCTAGGCGTCCCGGCGGCGCAGCACGACGAAGGCGACCGCGATCAAGGCGGCGGCGAGCGCCACGAAGATGCCGGCCTCGATCGCCTGGAACGCCCAGTACCGGCCGGCCGGCTGGTAGGTGATGAACTGCCGGAACCCGGCCGCCTGCATGCACGACAGCGTGGCGGCGTCCTCCAGCCCCCGGCAGGAGGCGGGAACGGTGACGGACGAGACGTTCACGGCGATGGCGGGCCCGTCCGACACCGAGAGCCGGCCGCCGCCCGGTGCGACCACTCCGGCGGCGAGCTGCCACGCCGCCCCGGGAGGGGCGAAGCTCTGGGTGAGCCCGTACACGTGCGTCACCGCGGCCTGGTAGTGCTGGCGCAATCCGATGAAGACAGCGGCCCGCACGGCGATGAAGCAGGCCACGGTGATCCCGATGGCGGGCACCACCCGGCGGATCACCGTGCCCGCCGTGATGCCGAGCGCGACGGCGAACACCGTGTAGCCCACCGGGGCGATGCCCATGATGTCGAACCGGCCGGGGTTGAACCCGCTGGCCTGCTGGGCGTTGGCCGGGCCTGACCACCAGGTGACCAGGGCCGAGACGGCCCCGGCGAACGCCGCCGTCCCCAGCAGCAGCCACCCGACCCGGACGGCCAGCCACCGGGCCCGCGTCGCGCCCTGCGTCCAGGCGAACTGGGTGGTCCTGGTCTCCAGTTCGTGCGCCACCAGCGGCGCGCCGAGCAGCATGCCCAGCAGGGCGGGCACGATGAGGGTCAGCACGACCAGGAAGCCGACCGCGTGGCTGCCGAGGAAGATGTCCCGCAGGCTCCCGCAGGCGCGAGCGGCGGAGCACCCGGCCAGCGCCGCGTGCCATTGCGCCGCCGCCTGCAGCCCGGTGATGAGCATGAGGACGGCGAACGCGGCCAGCAGCGCGAGGGCGACGAGCGCCTGCTGGCGGTGCTGGCGCCAGGTGAGGTAGGTCATGGCGTCACGCGTCCCGGCGGCGGACGACGACGAGGGCGGCGGCGATCAGCGCCGCCGCGAGAGCCAGGAAGATGCCCGTCTCGATCCCCTGGAACGCCCACCAGCGGCTCGCGGGCTGGTAGGTGACGAAGCCACGGAAGCCGGACGCCTGCATGCAGGTGACCGCGGCGTGCAGGCTGGTCTTCGTCATCGTGCCCGGATCGATCATGATGAACTTCTGGCAGTTCGCCGGGAGGGCGCTGAACGGGACGCCGTTGACCTCAGGGCCGTTGCCCCCGGTGAAGACCTGCCCGTACTTGTCCATGACTCCCTGCTGGAGCGTCCATGCCGGCCCCGGCGGCGCGAACGCCTGCAGCGGGTTGTAGAAGGCGGTGACCGCGGTTAGGTAGTGCTGGCGGACGACCTCGGAGATCAGCAGGCGCATCCCGATGAAGCCGCCGATGGTGATGGCGATCGCGGGCAGCGTCCGGCGGGTTAGGGCGCCCGCGGCAACGCCGAGGGCGAGCGCGAACACCGAATAGCCGACCGTGACGATGCCCTGGGTGTCGAAGGTGTTCGGCTGGAAGGCGCTGGCGTACAGGGCGTTGCGCGGCCCGTACCACCAGGTGGTCAAGGCGGTGACCGCGCCGCCCCACGCCGCGGCGGCCAGCAGCAGCCAGCCCGCCTTCACCAGCAGCCAGCGCGTCCGGGAGATGCCCTGCGTCCAGGCGTAGGCCCGGGTGCCGGCCTCGACCTCGCCGGCGACCAGCGGGGCGCCCCACAAGAAGCCGAGCAGCGCCGGGACCAGGTTGCTGAGGAGGACGAAGTCCCGGCCGAGCGGGCTGCCCAGGGAAAGGGTCTGCGCCAGCTTGGCGCAGGTGCCGGAGGCGGCGCAGGACGCCAGGCCCGAATGCCACTGGGACGCCATCTGGGCTCCGGTGACGATCAGCACCGCGCCGAACCCGGCCAGCAGCGCGAGGGCGATCGCCCCCTGCGCGCGGTACTGCCGCCAGACAAGCCAGCTCATCAGCCCTCCGCAACCGTGGTCAGCCCCGCGTACGCCGGCGCGGCCGACGCGCCCATGTACCCGAGCACCAGCTCCTCCAGGCTGATGTCGGCGGCCTCGTACGCCGGGTCGATCAGCGGCCCGCCCACCCGGACCAGCAGCGTTGACTGGCGGGCGGTGGTGGTCGTGTGCACCACCGTGTGCGTGGCCGCCAGCGCCCCGGTGTCCTTCTTCGGCCCGATCAGCACCTTGTGCTCGGCCAGCAAGTCCTCGATGTCGCCGGCCAGCTGGACCTGGGACCGGGTCAGCAGGATGAGGTAGTCACAGACCCGCTCGATGTCGGCGATCAGGTGCGAGGACAGCACGACGGTCAGGGCGCCGTCCGTCTCGGCGACCGCCGACGTCAGGGTGCCCAGGAAATGCCTGCGCGCCAGCGGGTCCAGCGCCGCGACCGGCTCGTCGAGCAGCAGGACGCGGGGCTTCTTGGCCAGCGTCAGCGCCAGTGCGACCTGGGCACGCTGTCCCCCGGACAGCGTGCCCACCGCGCGGCCGAGCGGGATGTCCAGCCCTAGCAGCCGCGCGCGGGCCGACTCGCCGTCCCACCGCGAGTTCAGGTGCGCGCCGATCTTGATGTGATCGGCGGCCGACATCCGCCGGTACAGCGGCATCTCCTGGGCCAGGAACCCGATGTCGGCCAGGAACGCCGGGTCCTGGCGCGGCGTGCCGCCCAGCACCGAGGCCGTGCCCGCGGTGGGCGCCGCCAGGCCGGCCAGCATCCGCAGCAGCGTGGTCTTGCCCGCGCCGTTGGGGCCGATGAGCGCGCAGATGCGGCCCTCCGGCACCACCATGGAGCACTCGCTCAGCGCCGTGACCCGCCGGTACCTCTTGGTCAGCCCGCTGGTCTCAATGGCCAGCGCGGGCGGCGCCGCAACGACCTTCACCCGATGTGGCTCGCTCATGCGATCCCCTCCCCGAGGAAGCCAGTGGAGCCGCCCGCCTGCAGGGTGACCCGCAGCAGCGACTCGATCGACTCGTCATCCAGGCCCGCCGAGCGGGCCTCGTGTACCCAGCGGGCCAGGCTGCGGCCCAGGCGTGAGTGCGTGCCGGGCGGGGGGCCCGCCGGGCGCGCGAGGACGAAGGTTCCCTGGCCCGCGCGTGCCTCGACCAGCCCTTCGCGCTCCAGGTCGCGGTACGCCTTGAGCACCGTGTTGGGGTTCACGGCGACCGCGGCGACGACCTCGCGCACGGTGGGCAGCTGGTCGCCCACGCCAAGCACGCCCATCCGCAGCGCCTGTCGCACCTGCTGGACGATCTGCAGGTAGGGCGGCACCCCGGACCGCCCGTCCACCCGGAAGCCGATCATGGTCCACCACCTATTTAGTGTCTTAGTTTCCTAGTACTTTAGGACACTATTGCATGAAGGTCAACGGCGCCACCCGGCGACGGCCATCCGCGCAGTGGCCGAGAGGCCGGGGGCCGGGGTAGTTTGCCGGCCCTTGCCCGGGGTAGCCGGGAATCCTCCCAGGGAGGGCCGCATTGACAGACCCGACTGATGTCCGCCGCCTTGAGCTGGTCGCAGCGGCGCAGCGGCAGTGGACGGACGCGCTCACCGACCTTGGCGGACGCAACACGCTGCTCTACTACAAGGACCGGCGAGCGGGGACACTGGACCTGGCGACCGCCGATCCCGACGCGATGGAGCGGTTCGAGAAGTCCGGTCACGCCCGGCTGACCAAGCTGTTCCCTGGCCACGAGAACGCCGACGCCAGGGCCGACGCCGTCCGGCGGATGCAGGCGATCTACCGTAAGTCCCGCGAGCTGCGCGAGGAGCGCGGCATCCGGGCCGGGTACCTGGCCACCGGCATGGCCCGCTGGGATGAGCTGTTCCTGGAGCCGGCCGCCCCGGTGCTGCTGCGGGGGCTGACGATCAGCCCGACACGGGCACGCTACGACGACTTCGACCTGCTCCTTGACGAGGAGATCGAAGTCAACCCCGTCCTGCTGCACAAGCTCGGGACCGTCTTCGGGGCGAGCATCGACAAGCCTGACCCGCCGCGCATCGCCGGCCAGCTCGCGAGGGCCGCCGCCGCCGCGGAGGTGCCCGGCTTCGCCATCGAGCGGCGCAAGGTCATCGGCACGTTCACCTATGCCAAGCTGCCCATGGTCCGCGACCTGGCGGCCGCCGGTGACCTGCTCGCCGACAGCGACCTCGTCGCCGCCATCGCCGGCGACGCTGAGGCCCAGGCCATGGTCTCCGCCGACGCCGCCGCTCCCCAGCCTTCGGATGACCCGGCCTGCGACTACTCAGTGCTCGACGCGGACTCCTCGCAGCGGGCGGCGATCGACGCCGTGCTGGCCGGGCGCAGCCTGGTCATCCACGGCCCGCCCGGCACGGGCAAGAGCCAGACCATCGCCAACCTGATCGCTGAGATGGTCGCCCGCGGCCGCAAGGTGCTGTTCGTCGCGGAAAAGCGCGCCGCGATCGACGCCGTGCTGTCCCGGCTGACCGCCGTCGACCTCGGCGACCTGGTCCTGGACATCCACGAGGGCGCCCGCGACCGCCAGCGGATCGCCGCCGGGCTGGGCGTGACGCTCGACCAGGCCGAGCACGCGGGCGTGCCCGACACCAGCGCGCTGCACCGGCGCCTGACCGACCGGTACCGGCGGCTGCGGCAGCACAGCGCGGCGCTGCACCGGGCGCACCCGCCCTGGGGGCTGTCCCCCTATCAGGTGCAGGCGGCGCTGCTTGCCGTCCCGGAGGCCGCGCGGGTGTCGGCCAAGCTGGCCGAGCCCGGGCGGATCACCTCTGACCTGGCCGAAGACCTGCGTGATGACCTGCGCGAGTTCACCCGGCTCGGCGGGTTCGCGATGCGCCCGGGGAGCACGCCCTGGTTCGGCGCCGCGCTGCCGGACCGGGAGACCGCGCGGACCGCTGTCGACCTCGCCGTCTCGCTGTCCTCTCGTGCCCTGCCCCAGCTCTCGGCCCGGCTGGCGGCGGCCTGCCAGGAGGTGGCCCTGCCCCTTCCGCGAAGTCATGCCGAACGAGCCCGGGTGATGATGGTCTTCTCCCTCATCCACGAGTGCGGGCTGCCGGGTAAGGGGATGCGCGAGCGGCGCGCGCTGCGCAAGCAGTTCCGGGCCGAGTGGGAAGCGCTGTGCCTGGCGGCACCCGGCGGCGCCGCTGCCCCCGGCGAGCCGCGGCTGCCGGAGGGGCACCCGGCGCTCGCCCGGTTGTGGCAGGAGTGCTCACGGCAGGTCGCCGAGCTGCGGGCGCTCACCCCGCTGGCAGGCATGGCCGACGACCCGGAGGGCGTGTCGGCGGCGCTCGCCCGCGAGGCGGAGACCGCGTGGAAGCTGCCCCGGCTGCACGAGCTGGCCCGGAAGTTCCGCTACCTCGGCCTGTCACCGGTCCTCGACGAGCTGGGAGCGGGCGCCAGCCCTGACCCGGACACCGTGGTGTCGGCGTTCCAGTGGGCCTGGCTGCGCGCGGTGCTCGACGAGATCCGGGTGCGCGACCCCGGCTACGCCTCCGCGGGCGGGGCGGCGCTGGATGAGATCGCCGCGGAATTCCGGCAGCGGGACGTGGAGCACCTGGCCGCCAACCGGGCGCGGGTGCGCGGCGCGTGGGCCCGGCAGCTGCGCGACGCCGTGGACCGGCACCCGCTGCAGGCCCGCGTCATCCGCAAGCAGGCGGCGCTGCGCCGGGGCCACTTGCCGCTGCGCCGGCTGCTGGACCAGGCCGGCGACGTGCTGTTCGCGCTCAAGCCCTGCTGGGCGATGTCCCCGCTGATGGTCTCGCAGGTGCTGCCGCTGGCCCGGGCGTTTGACCTGGTGATCTTCGATGAGGCCAGCCAGGTCGTCCCCGCCGACGCGATCGGGTCCATCATCCGGGCGCACCAGGTCGTGGTGGCCGGTGATGACCGGCAGCTCCCGCCGACGAGTTTCTTCCGGCAGGCCGACGCGGGTGACGTCATCGACGACGACGACTTCGACGACGAGGCGGTGTCGCTGTCGGCGGGGTTTGAGTCGATCCTGGACGCCCTGCGCCCGCTGCTGCCGACCTGCCCGCTGAATTGGCATTACCGCAGCCGCGACGAGCGGCTCGTGGCGTTCTCCAACAACCGCATCTACGGTGGCGCGCTGACCACGTTCCCCGGCGTGGCCCGCGATGACTGCCTGCGGCACGTGGTCGTCTCGGCCGATGGCCGTGCGGGAGCTCCCGCGGGCGCCGATGACGGCGGCTCGGTTGCCGCGGAGGTGGATGAGGTCGTCCGGCTGATCCTGGAGCACGCGCGGCAGCGCCCGGCTGAGTCCCTGGGCGTGATCGCCCTGGGCATGCGCCATGCGGAGCGGATCGACGCGGCACTGCGGGCGGCGCTGGGCAGTGGCGCCCGCGCGGGCGCGGGCGCGGATGTCGAGGCGTTCTTCGCCGAGGACGTCCCCGAGCCGTTCTTCGTCAAGAACCTGGAGCGCGTCCAGGGGGACGAGCGGGACGCGATCATCTTGTCCGTCGGGTACGGCAAGCACCCCGACGGCCGGATGCGCTACCAGTGGGGGCCGCTGCTGCGCGACGGGGGAGAGCGGCGGCTGAACGTCGCGGCGACCCGCGCCCGGCAGCGGCTGGTCGTGGTCAGCTCGTTCTCCAGCCATGACGTTGATCCCGGACGGCTGACCAAGGCCGGGGCCCGGATGCTGGCCGACTACCTGGAGTACGCCGGCTCCGGTGGCACGCCGGTGGCGGCGACCGGGGCCGGGGGAGGCGCTGACGCGTTCGGGTCGGACGTGGCGGCGCGGCTGGCCTCGGTGGGGATCTCGGTCGTCCCGCAGTACGGGGTCGGCGGGTACCGGGTGGACTTCGCGGCCGCGCACCCCGACGACCCGGCCCGGATGATCCTCGCCGTCGAGGCCGACGGCGCGGCCTACCGGGATTCCGGCAGCGTCCGCGACCGGGACCGGCTGCGCAAGGAGCATCTGGAGCGCCTGGGCTGGCGGGTGCACCGGCTATGGTCTACCAGCTGGTTCGCCGACCCGGAGGCCGAGCTGGCCAAGCTGCGCACCGCCTACGAGCAGGCAGTGGCGTCCTACGAGGTCGCCGGCGACGAAAAGCCCGCCGGGCAAGACGAGCCCGCCGCGGAAGACGAGCCCGCCGCGGAAGACGAGCCGCGGCCAGCCGCTCCCGCCGCCGGCCCGGCCAGCGAGCCGGCCGCTGAGCCAGGATCGCCCCGCACGTCACTTCCGGTGCCCGCCATGGCGGCGCGAGCGGTGGCCACGGTCCCCGGCGGGGAACGCCGCGCGCTCGGACCCGGGCCCGACGGCTAAGCCCGCCCGGCTGGCCCCGGTCGTTTCACCGCGATTGCGCCATTCGCCCTGGTGCCCGAGGAGAGTGAATGCGCATTCGCCTGCCCTGGCTTAACGCCGCGCTGGCTAACGCGGTGAATGCGCATTTGCCCGCGCCCAGCCCAGCGAGGCAAATGCGCAATCGCCCGGCATTGACTGGGCCTGGGGGATGGCCAGGCGCTTCGAGCTCGCCGCCCGGGTGGTGGGACCGGACGCCGCCGGCGGCCTGGACCGGCTGATCAGCTTGTGGCGCGAGCACCTGGCGGCCGCCCCCGGCAGCGACGCCGAGGACACCGCCGCCGTCGTCACGTGGCCGAGCCGGGATATCGAGGGCGTAACCGCCCGCCTGCACGGTCTCGCTGCCGCACTACGAGCAGCTGAGCCCTTCGCTAGGCCGACCACTCGCGGCACTGCTGTCACCGTGATCAGGGAAGATCGCGAAGGCTCCTGCGAGAATCGAAAACTCTTCGGGGTAAGGTGGCAAAAGGCGTAGCCCCTAGTAGGTAAATGGTGGTTTTGCCGGAAAATTGTGACTTCCCGGCAATCCGCTCCCGCCATCGGCCTGGCCTGGCGTCACTGGACCCTGGCTCGCGGCCGGCGGGCTGCTACCCGGCCACGCACTGTTGCCCGTTTAGCCCGGGGCGGACGCGGCAACCGGACAAAGAAGACATATCGGCTATTATTATTCGGGAGATGATTACGATCAGTATTCATTAAGGATTCTTAACCAGTTTAGTGAGGCTAAGCTGCAGATGGACAAGTATTGAATTCTCGACATCTCGGGTTACGGTAGGAAAGTCGCCGGAAGGAGCGGAATTATGACTAGCCATGGGCGTGCGCTGATCGTCGTGGACATGCAGAACGGGTTCTGCCATCCCGAGGGGTCGTTCCCGAGAATAGGGCTCGGCTTGGAGGGCGCCGATGCCGCCGTCCGGAACGCGGCCATCGCGGTCAAGCAGGCCCGCGCTGTCGACATGCCGGTCATCTTCACCCGGCACTTGTACCGGCTGGGCCGCGCTGACGAAGGGCCGGCGTTGATCCGCAACAGCCCGGCGCTCGCCGTCGTCAACGGCCTGGCGGCGGGGTCGTGGGACGCGGAGGTGGTCGATGACCTCGACTGCCACCACGATGACCTCAGGGTGGACAAGGTCCGCTTCGACGCGTTCCAGTGGACCTCGCTGGAGCCGCTGCTGCGTGGCCTGTCGGTGACCGGCCTGCTGATCTGCGGGGTGGTCACCAACTTGTGCGTGGAGACGACGGTGCGCTCGGCGTTCATGCGAGACTTCCCGGTGACGCTCATCGAGGACGCGTGCGCGGCCAAGACCCGCCGCCTGCACGAGCTGTCCATCGAAGTCCTCACCAGTTACGAGCTCGCCAAGATCGTGCGCGTCGAAGACGGATTCGACGTAGGCGACCCGGGCAAATAAATTATTGCGCAGAATGGGACACCGGGGAAACTCGCCGCCTGATTGGCGGGTTACTGGAATAGCTACCTCGTTGCGTGAAGTTGCGCGGCTATATTCCACCGCAGCCGCCAGCCCTCAGGAACAGGCCTAGGAACGCCAGGGCGACGACGGTAAAAGCGCCCGCGGTGCCCTGGCCCGCCCAGCCGCGGGGACGGGTCTGGGGTGGCGGGCGGCGGACGCCATCGGGTCGAGGGCACCCCCATGGCCTAGCCGGGTGCCTCCCGGCGGCCGAGGAACGCCAGGAGGGTTCCGCTGGGGGTTGCCGGGGCGGGCGGGCGCAGCGGCTCCGCGAACAGGTCGGGGCGGGCACTGGCCGGCACCAGCAGGTCCGCGGCCTTCAGCAGCGGGCCGGCCAGTTCCGCCGGAATCGGGCGAGGGTGCCCGCAGGCCACCGCGATGTCCCAGCCGTGGACCGCGATCTCCATCGCGCCCGCGTACGTGAGCGCGTTGTCGGTCAGGCTGAGGTCGGCGATGCTCACCAGCTCACCGGTCGGCGCCACCGGGATCGCCGCGAGCAGCCGCGCGCACCGGGAGCGCACGCTTCCCGGCCCGCTGTCCAGGCCGGCGGCCGGCATCAGCGCCACCACGCCGCACGTCAGCCCCTCGGCGATGGCGTCCATGGATTCGCTGAGGTGGATCAGGAGCATCCCGAGATTCCACGCCCCGCACGGCGTGGCCGCGGTGAGCAGGGGCGGCTCGATCAGGTCCGCGCTGGCGATCGTGTAATGGACTGCCCGGCGGAGCAGTTCGCATCCAGTCATGGGGAGCAGCACGGCGCCCTCTCAGTCCCGCGCGGCCGGCCCGGCCACCGGCGGCGTGGGGGGCAGGCCGCGCCGGTCATCCGGTAGCAGTAGGCGACCAGTTCGCGCGGGGGCAGGGCGAGTTGCTCGAACTCATCGTCCGGCTTCATGGGCACTCCCTGGCGGGTCAGCACGGGTCAGCGGGCCAGGCGCCACGCTAGGCGCCTCACTGTGCTTAGACCCCGGTGGCACCCGGAAATCGCCGGGCGACGGGCAGTGATTTTCCGTCCCGGTGCCGATCTGCGGCCGCTGCCAGGGAGCCAGTAACAGAAAGGAGGGACCGTTGCGGGAATGATTCTCGATTTTGGGGTCATCATGGGGGCGTGAGCACCTGGGTAGCGCGGCTGGACAGCGACGGTGACGGGGACGGGCCGCGGCTGGCCGTGAAGGACTGCATCGACGTGGCCGGGATGCCGACCACGGCGGGCTGCCCGGTCGTGGCCGAGATGGCCGAGCCCGCCCCGGCCGACGCGGCGGTGGTCGCCACCGCCCGCGCGGCCGGGGCGCGGATCGCCGGCAAGACCTCGCTGACCGAGCTGTGCTGGTCGGCCAGCGGCATTAACCAGTGGGCGGGCACCCCCGTCAACCCGCGCGATCCCCGGCGCCTGCCCGGCGGCTCCTCCAGCGGGTCCGCCGTCGCGGTGGCCAGCGGCCAGGCCGACATCGCCTACGGCACCGACACCGGCGGCTCGGTCCGCATCCCGGCCGCCTGCTGCGGCGTGGCCGGGCTGAAGACCCGGTGGGGCCGGATCCCGCTCAAGGGCGTCTACCCGCTGGCGCCATCGCTGGACACGGTGGGCCCGCTGGGCCGCGACGTGGCCGCCGTCGAGGCCGGGATGGCCCTCTTGGAG
>JAICUO010000647.1 GCA_025935815.1 Streptosporangiaceae bacterium | reverse complement strand
TGGTCTTCGAGGTCGTGGTCGAGGAGCTCGCGCGGGCGCTCGGCATCGACCCGGACTCCATTGACCCCGAGGAGTAGCGGCTAGCCCGACGATCGGCGGGGCTGTGCGGACGGGAGGGCGGTCACGGGAGGATGGCGGAGTAGGAGTCCTTCGTTGGGGCCAAAGTGATCTGGGTGAGCGCGCTTTGGACCGGGAGGATGGACAGCAGCGGGCCAGACAGGCCGCCGCTGGAGGTCACCACGCGGGCCGCGTAGAGCGGGCCGAAGCCGGCCTTGGGGGTCACGACGATGGCGAAGGGGTCGTGGCTGCCCGGGGGCGGCGCGACGGTGATCACGATCGTGTGCTGCGGGGCGACCTGCACCGTCTGCGGAGGTGCCTCGATGGACTGGCTGCCCGCCGAGGGAACCACCGTGACGGTGGCCGACGCCGCGCCAGCCGGGGCTGACAGCAGCAGGCCGACGGTGAGCTGCCCGCTGGCCGGGTTCCCGGCGATGATCCCCTGCTCGGTCACCGGCGCGGCGGCGGCGCTGAAGGAGCCGATGCCATTGCCGGGCACGGCGATGCCCGCGGTGATCGGCACGTTCGACGTCAGCACGAGCGCGGCGGCGGACGTGCCGAGCGAGGTCAGGGCGAGCGACGTCGCGGCCCCGGACGGCGCGTCTTGCACCGTGGAGCCGAACGGCAAGTACCGGCCGTGGGCGGTCAGCGCCGTCACGGTGACCCGCGCGTCCACCGGCCCCGGCACGGCGATGAACAGCCGGGCCGCGCTGCTGGCGGTCGTCAGGCCAGCTATCACGAGCTGCTTGTCCGGAGCGCTGGCCTGCGGCAGCCACGCGCCACCGGAGCCCTTGGCCGGCCCCTGCCACACGGCGGCGGCCACCTGGCCCGAGCTGGTCTGCACGTGCACCGCCTGGACCTGCGAGCCGCCGGTGAACCGGGCGACGTTCTCCCAGAGGTACTGGCCGGGACCGACGGTGATGGCGTCGCTCAGGCCCTGCTGCACGCCGGAGTCGGTGAGCATCGAGACCTCGACGGTCGCCGCTATCGTGCCCGCGTTCATGAGGTACAGCCGGGTGACGGGTGCGCCGGTCGCGGTACCGGTCCCGACGAACCACATGTCCGAGCCGGGGTGAGCGCAGGTGACGGTGCCCAGGCCCTGGCCGGTGGACACCTCGGCCTCGAAGCCCTGCGCCATCGCGCCGGTCGCGGTCACCGAGGTGCTGCCGTACTTGGCGGGCGCCGGGACGGCGGTGACCGTGAGCGCGCCCGGGCCGGAGACGGTGACCGGTGGCGTGGCGTCCGGCTGGGCGCTGGCGGTGCCGGTGGCGGCGCCCGCGGGGGTGAACGGGAGCGCGCTCAGCCGCGCCATTCCCCCTGTGGCAGCGGAGGCAGGCGGGGAGCCGGTGCCCTGCTGCCCCTGGTGACCGGGCACGGCGATCATGGCGATGTGGGCGACGCCGGTGTTCGGGCCGGGCGGCGGGCAGGTACGGGCGACCGCGGAGACGGCGACGACCTTGCTATCTCCCGTCGCGGCCGAGGGTGACCCCGTGCCCGGTCCGGCCACCTTCCAGGCCGCCAGGTAGAGCAGGGCGAGCGCGAGGGCAACCGCCCCTGGTATCGCGAGACGGCGGATCATTCGTCCTTGTCCTTGTCCTTGCCGTCCTTGCCGGCCCGGTCCCAGATGCGGCGCGCGGGGCGGCCATGCCGACCGGGGGCGCGGTGCGAGTGCCGCTCCGCGGGCTTGGCCTCATCGGCGCCGGCTTCACCCGAGCGCGTGGCGGCGAGCTGGGGCGCGGTGCGGTGCCGGCCGGTGGCGGCTGGCTCGGACGCCTCCCGGGGCGCCCCCTGTGGTTCCCGCGGTTCCCGGGGTGGGGCCAGGGGTTCCCAGGGCTGACCGCCGGTGCTCCGGTCGGCGGGCCGGGTGGGGTCCGTGGATCCGGTGGGCACGTTAGGCCGGATGGGGCCGGTGGATCCAGTAGATCCGGTGAGCTCGCTGGGCCCGGCGGGCGCGGTGGGCCCGGGAGGAACAGCGGGGCCGGGAGGGACGGTGGGCCGGGGTCCGGAATCGCTTCGCCAGGCGTCGACCGCCTCGCTGGAAAGGGGGGCGCCCACGGGGCGGCCACCGGAGACGGTTGGCCAGGCACCGGAGTCGCGCTCGGCGAGGACGGCGGTCCAGTCGGCGCCGTTGTCCCGGCCAGCGTCCCGGCCATTGTCCGGGCTGTTGTCCGGGCCAGGATCCCGGCCATTGTCCGGGCTGTTGTCCGGGCCAGGATCCCGGCCGTCGTCTCGGCTGTTGTCCCGGCCTGCCCTGCGGCCTGGTTCAGCTGGCGGCCACTGGCCCCTGTCGCCGCTCCATGCCGGGTCGCCGGCGCCCCAGGCAGTGTTGTCGGCACCCCAAGCGGAGTTGCCGGAGCCCCAGGCGGAGTCGGCCGCATCGGCGCCGCTTCGAGGGCTGGCACCCCATGGCGAGCGGCTGGCATTGCCGGTATCGCTTGAATCGGTGCGGCTTGAGTTGCCCAGCGAGCCGAGCGACGCCGACGGAATGGTCATCCAGGGGCCGGTGCCGACCTTGGCGGCCGCGTCCGCTCCCGGGAAATCGTCGCCGCCGGGGTCATCGAGGACGCCAACTCGCGAGCCGGCCATCGAATCGCCCTCGGTAATGGCGGCGACCCCGGGTGAGCTGGCCACGCGCCGTCCTGGGAGCCGGCTCGGCGCCTCCGCGCGCTTGCCGCGCTGGCCGCGTCCCCTGCTGAGCGCGCGCCCCGGACGCCGCTGCGCGCTGAGCGGCGCCGCGTCCTCCTCGGACTGGGCTTCGGGTTCCCCCGCCGCCTCGGACGCGCCTGCCCGCATGCCCCGGCGCGCCGCCGGCAACGCCGCGAGCGCCGCCTCGGCAGCGGGGTCGGCCCGCTTGCCAGGCAAAGCGAGTACGCACACGGCGAAGAACATGATGAGCTCGGCGACCAGGCTGAGGTCGCGGGCCAGGTTGTCGCGGGTAACGACCAGCGAGCCACCGCCGGCCGGGAGGGTGAACGCTTGCGCCCATCCGTCGAACGGCTTGGCCTGCGCGGTGAGCGCGTGGCCGTTGAGGGTGGCCTTCCATCCGCCAGCTGGCTCAGCCAGCACGAGCGTGCCGCCGGCGGGCGGGGCGTGGGCGGCGCTCGCGCCGACCACGTCGGAGTGGATGACCGACACGGTGCCGTCCGGGCCCAGCACGCGGACCCGGCCGACCAGCCCGGACACTTGCCAGAGGTCGTATGCAGGGGCGCTGCTCACCGAGACGATCCCGGCGGCGCCGTCTAGCCGCTGGGCCAGGGCCGCGTCGATCGGGCTGGGCAGGACCACCCACCGGATGCCGAACTCGCCGAGCACCTGACCGGGGTCGCCGCCCTCGGCCCCGTTCGGCGCGGCCAGGGCAGCCACCTGGCGGGACAACGCCTGCTCGCCGGGGACGTACTCGGCTAGTTCGGGCTCCCCGAGCGTGGGGTCGCCCTGCCGGAGGACGTAGTACGTGAGCACGCCACCGTCCTCGCGCAAGACGAGCGTCCGGTACTTGTTCCCGCCGACGGACGAGGCGGCCACGAACGCCGGGAGCACCGGTGAGCTGACGGTCGCCACCGGCCCGCGCACGCCCGTCAGCACCCAGGACCCGCCGGCCGCCAGTGGCCCGGCCGCCGCGAGCATCAGCGCCAGGATCGCCACTGCCCGGGGCGGTGCCGACCTAGACGATACCGACTTAGGCAATGCCGATTTAGACCGGGCCGATTTAGACCGGGCCGATTGAGGTGATTCGCCGGCGGGCTGTCCGCCTGCCGATGCGGAATCGGCCGACCTTAGCCCCCCGGCGAGCCAGTCGGCCGCCGGAGCGGCGGCCAGTAGCAACCCGACCGCGGCGATGGCCATGGCCGCTCCCGGCCAGACGCTGACCGGGTTCCCGCCGCCCTCGGGGATCACGATAGACCGGCTCATTGCCAGCGCCGCGGAAAAGCCCGCCACGGCCACCAGCCAGCCGGCGACGACCAGGCCGGTACGGCGGGACAGCGCCAGCGAGACCACGGCGAGGGCGAGGCCCGCGGTGACCCACAGGGGCGGCAGTCCCGGCCCGCCTGGATGCAGTAGCAGCAGCGACGACGGCTTCAGGGACGCCGCGGACAGCCCCTCTCGCGTCAGCCCGGCCTCTAGCAGAAACCCCGACGGGTGGGTCAGCAGGCTCAGCGACCACGGGAACAGCACCAGGAATGGCGCGGCGACCACGATGGCCGCGTTGGCCAGCGAGACCGGCCACACCCAGTGGCGGGCGGCCAGCAGCACGAGGAGGATGCCGACGACGATCACCCACACGAGCGGGACGAACGCGGCGGTTATCGC
>JAICUO010001005.1 GCA_025935815.1 Streptosporangiaceae bacterium | reverse complement strand
CTCGGCGCGACCGCGCAGGGCCTGCTCAACGGCCGCCAGGTCGCCGTGCGGGGTCACCCGGAGCCGGGCGCCGTGCGCCTTCGCCAGGCGGCAGCCGTCAATCAGCGAGGCGTGGTTCCCCGCGTCGGAGATGATCAGGACGCCGCTGCTGCCGCTATCTCCGGGGGGGATACTCCGTGTGCACCCCCGTACCGCCTCCGGGGCCGCGAGGGCGGCGGCGAGCGCGGTCACGGTGGCCAGGTTGGCCAGGTACCCCGAGGAGAACACCAGGGCGCTCGCCGCGCCGGTGAAGTCGGCCAGTTCCGCTTCCAGCTCTTCGTGCAGAGCGGTCGTGCCGGTGACCAGGCGGGACCCGGTCGCCCCGGTGCCCCAGGCGCGGGCCGCGCGCGCAGCCGCCTCCGCGAGCCGGGGATCCCCGGCCAGGCCCAGGTAGTCGTTGGATGCCAGGTCGAGCAGCGGGCTGCCCGACGGAGCATGCTGCCGCGCGACCAGGCGCCGCCGCAGCCCGGCGTCCGCGCGCGCGGCGGCCTGCTCGCGTAGCCGGGCCAGCGGGTCGAACGCTCCTGGCGTCAGTGCCTCCATGCGCGAATAATGCCAGGTCGTGCCCGCCCAGGAAAATATGGCGCGTGACACCGTGGCAGCAATCCGCCTGGCCGGGAGTCTGGGGGCTGGTGTGTGCCCCCCCTAGGGAAACTGGTATTCGCCCCCAGATAATAGAGATGTGCCGACGCTTACCGACCTTGCCCGGACCTACTCCAGCCTCAGCGGCCCGGACCTGGAATGGCTGCACTCGCTCGTCTCAGACTGGCAGCTCCTGGCGGACCTGTCCTTCGCCGACCTGATCCTCTGGGTCCCGCTGCGCATCCCCCAGTCAGCCCCGGCGGGCTCGCCGGAAGTCCCGGCGGAGATCCCGGCGGAGATCCCGGCCACCCCGAGCTGGGTGGCCGTCGCGCAGATGCGCCCGACGACGGGCCCGACGTCGTTCCCTGACGACGTGGTGGGCACGCTAAGCGGACCGGGGGAGCAGGGCTTGCTCGACACGGCGCGCACCGAGCGGCGGATCTGGCGGGAGAGCGACCCGGACTGGACCACGGGCGTCCCGGTGCGGGCCGAGGCCATCCCGGTCACGCGCAACGGCAAGGTGATCGCGGTCATCGAGCGCTCCACCAACCTCAACTCCGCGCGGACGCCGAGCCGCCTGGAGCTCACCTACCTGCAAGGCGCCGATGACCTGGCGCGGATGGTCGCCGAGGGCACGTTCCCCTACCCAGGGCAAGACGCCATGGTCCGCTCGCCGCGAGTCGGCGACGGGCTGCTCAGGCTGGACGGCACCGGGCGGGTCACCTACGCCAGCCCGAACGCCCAGTCGGCCTACCGCAGGCTCGGCTTCACCGCCGACCTGCTGGGCGCCGAGCTCGGCGCGGCCAGCGCGTCGCTCACCAAGGCGGCCAAAAAGGCCGAGCCCGTTGATGAGTCGCTGATGCTAGTCGCGCGCGGTCGAGCCCCGAAAGAGACAGAGATCGACGGCAACGGAGCCGTGGT
>JAICUO010000917.1 GCA_025935815.1 Streptosporangiaceae bacterium | reverse complement strand
TGGGCGTCGACGGCATCTGGCTGTCCCCGACGATGCCCTCCCCGGACGAGGACTGGGGCTACGACGTCAGTGACTACCTCGGCGTGCACCCGGAGCTGGGGGACATGGCGGCCATGGACCGGCTGATCGCGCAGGCCAGGGCACGCGGCCTGCGGGTGCTGCTCGACCTGGTGCCCAACCACACCAGCACCGCGCACCCGTGGTTCATTGACGCCGCGACCAGCAAGGACGCGGTCTTCCGTGACTACTACGTGTGGGCGGACCCCGCGCCAGGGGGCGCGGAGCGTCGTCGGCCGCCCAACAACTGGGTCGACGCCACCGGCGCTAGCGCGTGGAAGTGGCACGAGCCGACCGGGCAGTACTACCTGCACCTGTTCCTGGACAGCCAGGCGGACCTTAACTGGCGCGAGCCGGCCGTGCACCGGGAGTTCGAGCAGATCGTGCGGTTCTGGTTCGACCGGGGAGTGGCCGGGTTCCGGATCGACGTGGCGCATGGCCTGTACAAGGACGCGAAGCTCCGTGACAACCCGCCCGCGCCGGTCATCAACCCGCTTGGCCACCGGTCGGGGCTGGAGCCGAAGTACAGCGCCAACCAGCCGGAGTCGCACGGGGTGTTCCGCGACTGGCGGGCCATCGCCGAGGCCTACCAGCCGCCCCGGGTGCTGCTGGGCGAGACCTGGGTCGGGGACTACGGCCTGCTGGCCGGGTTCTACGGGGACGACGACGAGCTGCAGCTCGCGTTCAACTTCCCGTTCGTGTTCGCCTTGTTCGAGGCGGCCGAGCTGTCCGCGATCGTCAGCGACACGCTGGCTCACCTGCCCGCCGGGGCGTGCCCGGTGTGGACCGCCTCCAACCACGACGTGGGACGGTTCCCGAGCCGCTGGGCCGCCGGGGATGAGCGCAAGGCGCGGCTCGCGCTGCTGGTCCTCGCGACGTTGCCCGGGACCGTCGTGCTGTACTACGGCGACGAGATCGCCATGACGGACGTGGACGTGCCGCCCGCGCTGCGACTCGATGCGATGTCGCGGGAGTCGGCGCCCCGGGACCGGGCGCGGACCCCGATGCCGTGGGATGCCTCGGCCACCCACGGCTTCACCGCCGACGGCGTCCGGCCATGGCTGCCCTTCGGGGAAACCGCGGCCGGCGATGTCGCCAGCCAGCGCGATGACCCGGACTCGGTGCTCAGCTTCTGCCGGGCCGCGCTAGCGCTGCGGCGAGCCGAGCAGCGCGGCCAGATCGCCCGCTATGAGCTGCGCGGCCGCGAAGACGGGCTGTGGGTGTACCAGGTCGGCGATCTCGTCGTGGCGGCCAACTTCACCGATGCCCCGGCCGCCATGCCGGCCGGGGCCGGCGCGCTCCTGCTGCGCAGCGCACCCAAGGATCATCCCGACGGCGACGTCCTGGGCCCCTGGGAGGGAGCAGTCTTCAAGTAGCCGCGCTCGCCTTGAATAGGAACCCGGCCGGCTAGTCCGGGGCCACGAGGCGGAAGGCGGCCACGGCGCAGGCGAGGAAGCACGTGACCCCGAGCGCGTGCGTCCACGCCATGTCGGTGAACACCAGCAGCACGCCGCCCGCGACCAGGCCCGCGACCGCGACCCCGGCCAGGGCCAGGGGCCGCCGGGCGGGCTGGCCGGGGGTGGCCGGCGCCGGCGCCCGCGGCGTTGCTCCCGGGGTACCTGCCTCCGGGGCGTCGGCGTCCGGGGTGTCGGCTTCCTGGGCGTCGGCGTCCGGGGTGTCGGCTTCCGGGGCGTCCGTCTCCGGGGTGTCCAGCCGTCCGCGCAGGTACAGCGTGAACAGCAGGGCCAGCGCGGGGATGAGGATGACCGCCCCGCACGCGACCGCGATCGTGAGGCCGACGAGGGTGGCGCGGCCCGCCGCCGCCTGGGCCACGGTCATGCCGGGCAGCATCCGCGGTGCCTGGGCGGCGGCCCACCCGGCGACCACGGCCGCGACCGCCAGCGCGGCCGAGAGCCGGGCCAGGCCGAACCGCGATCGCCAGCACAGGGCCAGCGTGGCCAGCCCGGCGACCGCCGAGACCGAGACCATGGCGAGCGCCAGCGGGCGGGTCAGGTCCAGGCCGTAGTGCCGCACGACCAGCACGCCCGCCAGCGCGAGCGGGCCGGACGCGACCCCGGTGGCGAGCGCGCGACGGCGGAACAGCCGGGCCATCGGCGGGGATCCGACGCGAACCGCGTCGGCGGCCAGGTAAACCGCGGCCAGGTACCCGGAGAACGCCACGGCGAGCACGCCGACCAGGACGCAGGGAAGGTTGAGCCAGGACGTGATGATGTCGCCGCTGGCGTTCCCGACCGGGACCCGGCCGATGGCGATCGCGCCGATCGCCGTGGCGAGGAAGAACGGGGTCACGACCGACGACAGCGCGAGCAGGTTCTCCGCGAAGCGGG
>JAICUO010000649.1 GCA_025935815.1 Streptosporangiaceae bacterium | reverse complement strand
TAGCCGTGCAGCCGCAGCAGCCGGATCGCGTCGTCGCGGTCACGGGCGTCGCGGAAGATCTGCTCGGGCATCAGGCGGGGCCGCTTCCCGGCGGCCTCGGTGGTGAAGAGACGCCCGTCAGCGGTCTGCATCCCGCGACGGGCGTTGACGACCTTGGCGATGTCCGCCCCTCCGCGGATCGCCTCGGCGCCGGCCTTGCCGAAGGTCTTGTCCTGCTCGGCGGGCGACATCGCGGCGAACGCCTGCTTCGGGTCGGTCCGCAGGTCACCGGCCGCGTTCTCAGCCGACGGGATCGCCGTGCACGTGCAGTGCGGGTGCCGGTTGAAGCTCGCGTTCCAGCGGTACCAGCGGCCCGCCAGGATCAGGCAGCGGGAGCACGCGCCGCCGGACACCATCCGGACGTAGCCGGACACGTGCCGCCTCGCAGTCAGCGCCACCTGGTCGGCGACCCGGCCCGCGTCAGCCACCTGCGTGTGCGCGATCAGCTCCGCCAGGCCGCCGCCGGACGCCATCGCCCGCTCGATCGGCTGGCCGGTACCGAGCGCGACCTTCGCGGTGATGCCCGGCTGGGCCAGCAGGCTCTCGAGCGGCCGGCCGTCGGCCGCGATACCGGACAGCGCGGACGCGTCCAGGCGGCCCGCGGTGGCCGGGCTGAGGCCCTGCTCGACGAGCACCTCGGTGACATATCGGTCCGCCGTGACCGCCGCCGCGTGCTGGCCGCCGGTGAGGATCAGCAGCAGCCGGGGGATCTGGGCCAGCCACGTCTCGCTGATCCGCGCCGGATCAACCTGCGCCCACGCGTCGCGGGCCTCGAGGCGGAGCTTCTTGGCGAGCCGGGCACGGGAGCGGGCGTGGTCGGCGGCCACGGACAGCGCCGACATCGGCTACTGCCCGACGGGCGGGACCGGCGCGGGCGCCGGAGGTTGCTGGGCACCCTGCTGCACGAGCGCCACGAGCGGGTCGCTGGCGGCTTTCTGCTCGGCCATCTGCTTCCACCGGGCGATCTCGATCTCCGAGGCGCCCCAGCGCTCCCACAACGCCTCTTCCGGCACGCCGATCGTCGCCATCTTGACCAGCGAGTCGACCAGCTCGCCCTCGGTGCGGAACTCCGGGTTGCGCCACTTCGTCTCGATCTGCCGGGAGTCGGGCATCCCGTTGACGATGCGGGCCAGCCGCATCGCGTCCTCGAAGCCCTCACCCGCGGTGCGGTTACGCTGGCGCACCTTCGACACCAGGCCGCTCTCGGAGGCCTTCAGCGTCTCCCCGTTCACGTTGGACATCTCGCCGAGCAGATACTGCGCCGGGGTCCGCGTACGGCTGGCGATGTCCTTGACGTCCTCGCGCTTGGCCGCGCTGTACGGATCAAGCGGGGCCGCGTCCCACTGCCCGAACTGCGTCTCGGCGGCGTCGGAGGTGACCATGCGGTCACGGCCCACGTCGATCCGGTTCGGGTTGCCGTCGGCGTCGAACTCCGGGAAGCCCTTCGCCCACTTCTGCGGGAAAGCCCCGAAGTCCTGCGTCATCAGACGGTCAGCCAGGGTCTTGTTCACCCGGTCCTGGATGCTGATCACGTCGGCCAGCTCCGAGATGCCACCGGTCAGCATCCGCGGGTTGTTGGCCACCTCGACCAGCGGCACCTCGCCCAGCGGATTCGGCGCCGGCCACGTCTCACCGGCCGGCTGTCGCGGCTTCCACGCCGGCTCACCGGCCGCGGTGGCGTACTTCGGCGCCGGAGCCTGGAACTTGTAGATCGCGTCGGGCAGGTACAGCGTGGCCATCAGCTGCTGCGTCCAGTCGTCCTGCCACACCTTCAGCCCCGCGGCGCGGACCCGCCGGCCTGAGCCGGGCTCGTACTCGACAGTCGCCTGGGTCGGGTGTTCCGCGTAGATCAGCGGGTAGTCGCCGTCGTCCTCCGGCGGGGCGACCAGCAGGAAGCTGCAGCCGCCGATCGCCGCCTCGAGCAGCACCTGGTCGCTGCTGGCGTCGAGGTCGTTGGCCTGCCAGATGTCCCAGGTGGGCATGTCCCCAGCGAGGTTCTTGCCGATCCGGAAGCCCTCGACGATCTGCCGCTCGACCATGGCGTCGACGACCAAGCCCATGTAGTTGCTGTTGGACAACGCCAGTAACCGGGAGAACTCGTCGCGGGCCTGCTCGGCCAGCCAGGGCAGCCGGGCGGGCTTGCCGCAGTAGTAGCCGTCGTACAGCTCGAACGTCTCCCGCTGGACCTTCAGCTGCGCATAAAGCCGCTTCACCCACCACAGTGGCGAGAGGGGCTGGTCGGACGGAGCCACCGGATCCCCCTCGTCAGTAGCCGCGGACGCGTCCGGTGACGCGGGTCAGGGTCTTGCGGTTCAGGCCGGCCTCGATGACGTCCGCGCGGGCCTCGTATGCCAGCGCCGCGCCGACCACGGAGTCGATCTTCCGGGGGCTTTTGTCGTGCTCCTTGCGGACCAGGCGGTGGCCGCCCTTCATCCGCACGTAGGCGTTGCCGAAGTGCTCGACGAACGTCCCGTCACCGGAATGCCAGGCAACGCCGACCTTCAGGTCGGTGAGCAGCCGGTCAAGCGCGGCCGCCATCTGCACATCCCGGCGGGTCTCCCAGGCGATCACACGTTCGGTGCCGAGCGTCTCGGCGAGCGTGTCGATGTCCGAGCGCCACTCGTGCGGGTCCGCGTACATCCGGGTGACCTTGTAGCGGGCGAACGCCTCCCTGATCGCCGCCAGAACGTCGGAGCGCGGGACCTCCCACCAGTTGCCCTCCGGCCCCGCCGGCTTAGCCCAGATCCCCACCGGAAACAGGAACCCGTCGGAGATTCGGCAGCCGATCAGGACCGTCGAGTCGTCGTTCAGGGAGCCGTCGAAGCCCAGCGCGATCTCCGCGCCCGGTTCGATGACCTCGGCGCGGGCCTGCCGCTCGACCACGTCCAGCGGAATCCACACGTCCTTGGTCGACTGCGCCCGGTTCAGGAAGTAGCGGGCAGCGGTCGCGTCATCCGGGCAGGACCGCGGGTCGCGCATCTCCCGGTAGATCCGGGGCAGGTCCATCCAGGCCGCCGCGGCGCCGTAGACCTGCTTGAGCTGCGCGAGGGTGTGCTGCTCGTCGTCCAGGTCGACGCGGCCCTTGGCCTCGCGGTGATCGACGTGCACGGCCTTCGACAGCTCGCCTTTGCGCCAGGCCGTCAGCGTCTCCTCGGCCGTCGACTGCTCGCCCGGCCGGTACGCGGTGGTCGTCTGCATCAGCCACGGCTCGGCCAGCTTCCGCTTGCCGAGGTTCCGCTTGACCGTCCCGTACATGGACTTGGGCTCGCGCAGCACGTACAGGTGGGTCTCGTCGGCACAGACCCAGGTCTCCTTGCCGCCGTCCTTCGACGCGGCGCCGGCCGTGCATGCCCGGATCTCGCCGCCGTGCGGCAGGTAGAGCGCGGTCGCCGATTGATACTGCCGGATTCCGGAGACTCCACCGTAGATGTCCGGATGGACGTCCGGACCCCAGGTGCCGGCGATGAAAGCAATGTTCTCGAACGTATTGCCGGCCTGAGACTCCTCAGTCGCAAGGCACTTGAGCAGCGGCGACACGATCGGACGCCCCACCGGCTGCCCATTCGCGTCCCACCCATCGAACCGCACCGGGGCAAAGGCCTCGGCCGTGCCGACGAAACCGGCCAGCTCGCTCTTCGCCCGGCCCTTCGGGCGGGAAAGCACCGCCTCGTCGAAGACGCGGCGGCCGGTCTGCGGATCGAGCCGGTAGGCCTCGACGATGAAGTTGAGCCACTCGTCATCAAGGTCGATCGGCTGGCCCTGGATGTCCCCCGGACCGTGGCAGCAGTACGCCTGGATCCAGTCCGCGACCTCGTAGCCGAGCGAGCAGACATGCCCGTCGAACAGGGGCCGCCAGGCCATCAGGCGCCGCGGGCCGCCCGGGCCCGGTCGATCGACGACACCTTCGCGCCGCCAGGAACGGAGGGCTTCTGCGCGCCGCGGGCGCCGCGGTACTGCGGCCGCTTCCCCGTGGTCGCGTCGGGCAGCCGGAGCGCCGCGAGCAGCTGCTTCATCTGGTTCGCGGTCGCGTTCGCCTGGGTCAGCGCGGCGTCGATGCGCAGCTCGTAGTCGTCGGTGCGCAGGTTGTGCGTGAGCCGCATCCACACGTCGGCGTCGCCGCGCAGGATCGCGTCGAGCCGGTCGAGCCGGTCCTTCGCGCGGCAGGCCTCGAGGAGCTGGACCTGCTGCGGAGCGTCGAGGTCGTGCGCGCCGGTGATCGCGTCCCAGAGTTCCCGGCCCCCGGCCCCCAAGTCGGTGTAACTGTCAGTCACGGCGGGTCACCTCCTGTAGGCAACTCAGGGGTCTGGACTACGAGGCACC
>JAICUO010000694.1 GCA_025935815.1 Streptosporangiaceae bacterium | reverse complement strand
GTGGGCGCGACCAGCGACGTGCGGCCAGATGACGCCGGCCTGGCGTCGGGGATGGTCAACACCTCCTTCATGCTCGGCGGCGCGCTCGGGCTGGCCGTCCTGGCCAGCCTCGCCGCCACCCGCACCGGCAGCCTGCTCGCCGCCGGGCAGGGGCACCTGGCCGCGCTCAACGGCGGCTACCACGCCGCGTTCCTGGCCGGCGCCGCCTGCGCCGCCCTCGCCGCGATCTTGTCCTGCTGGCTGCGGCCCCCGGCGCCCGCCCCCGCGGCCGGGATATCCCGGTACCAGGTATGCGTGCCTAGCGAAAATTGAGTACCGCGCCCGATGCCGGGCGCGGCCCGCGGGGGCCACGATGTCTGGCATGAACAGGAACTCGAGCCGGGTGGTCCTTTGGTGGTTCCTCCTGCTGGTCGGCGCGCTGGCGGTGCTGCTGATCGCCTGGGGGACCCACGTGGTCCGGGTGGCGCCGGCCACGCTGGCGACCATCGGCGCGGTCGTCATCGCGCTGTCGTGGCTCATCGCGTTGGTGAGCATGCCGTGGAACCTCTACTTCGCGGCGCGCCGCGTCGCCGCGGAGATGGCCGTCTCCCGCGAGCGGGGCATCGCCGTCCGGGCCGCCAACGATGCCGAGGCGCGGCGGATCGCGCGGCGGATGCTCTGGCTGGCCCTCGGGGGGCACCTCGGTTCGGCGCTCGCCGCCGCCGCGATCGCCTCCTACTCCGGGAACGCGACGGGCTATTACGTCGCCGCAACCTTCGGCCTGTCGACCACGTTCCGGCCCGCTGCCGCCTACCTGTCCCACATCCGCGAGCGCATCGGGGCCCTGACCAAGGAGAGCACGCATCCCCGGGAGGACGTCGTGACGATCCGGGGCGAGCTCGACGGGATCAGGCAGTCGCTGGAGGAGCTGCGGACGGACACGCGCAAGGCCGCCGACGACCTGCGCCACACCGAGGCGGCGCTGACCGACGCGATCGCGCACGCGCGCACCCTGCTGACCGCCGACCTCGGCCGGCTTCAGGACGCGCAGGAGGCCGACCGCGCGCTGGCCAGGTCCCGCGCCGATGAGGTGGAGCGCCGGGTCGATCAGATGACCCGCCGGATCGAGGCCACGCTGGACGGGATCAGCGACCACGGTGAGCTGATGGCCGGGCTGCGCGCGCTGGTGCGGATCGTCCGCTCGGACCCGGCCTAAGGGAGCACGGGGAGCTTGCGCTCGTGATCGCTCCTCGCGCTCCAGTTCCTGCTTGAGGAGCTTGCCGGTCCGCGTGTAGGGCAGCGAGTCCCGGAACTCCACCGTGACCGGGACCTTGAAGCCCGCCAGCGCGGCCGCGCACCAGTCGCGGACCTGCCCGGCGGACAGGCCCGAGCCCGGCCGCCGCACCACGAACGCCTTCGGCTCCTGGCCCAGCTCGAGATGGTCGACGCCGATCACCGCGGCGTCGTCGATGTCGGGGTGCTCGACGAGGCGGTTCTCGATCTCGACCGGGTAGACGTTCTCGCCGCCGCGAACGATCATGTCGCGCCGGCGGCTTTCCAGGTACAGCAGTCCGTCGCCGACGCGGCCGAAGTCACCCGTCCGGTACCAGCGGTCACCGTCCAGCGCGGCCGCCGTCGTCGCCGGGTCGTCCCAGTAGCCGAGGAACACCGACGGGGCGCGCAGGCAGATTTCCCCGACCTCGCCCTCCGGGAGGACGGGGGCGCGGCCGCCGGGTCCTGGCGGGGCATGCGGCCGCGTGCTTCACGCGGGACGGCGGGTGGCGAGGAACAGGCCGTTGTCCCGCATGACCGCCTGGCACTGCCGCGCGGTGTAGTCGAAGTTCTGCAGGTCCTTGAGGTAGGAGGCGGGCTCGGCGAGCCCCTCGACGTGCGGGTAGTCCGAGCCCATGACGATGTGGTCCTCACCGGCCAACGTCAGCAGGCTCGCCAGGTCGTCCTCGTAGAAGGGGGAGACCCACACGTGCCGCCGGAACGTCTCCCGCGGGTCCTCCGGGAACAGGTGCGGAACCTGGCCGTAGGCCTTGGCAAGCTTCTCGAACAGGTGGAACGCCCAGGACGAGCCGACCTCGATGGAGGCGATCCGCAGGTTGGCGAACCGGTGGAACACCCCCCGCGCCAGCAGGCTGGCCATGGTGTCCTGCATCGGGTCATAGGAGGCCATGCTGCGGAACGGGCTGGCCCGGAACGCCTCGGTGAAGTCGCTCTCGCCCCAGTCGCCGAGGTACCTGGCGTACGCGGTCTCGCCGCCGTGATAGCAGACGGTGATGCCCGCGTCGCTGGCCACCCGCCAGAACGGGTCGAATGCCTCGTCGGCCGGCGAGCGCAGTCCCGTGGGCGTGGTGACCGGGCCGGGGACCATGACGACGAAGCGGGCGTCGCGGTCCAGTGCCCATTCCAGCTCCCGCACGGCGTCGCCGGGATCGCAGAGCGTGATGTACGGGGCGGCGAAGATCCGGTCCCGGTAGGCGAAGCCCCAGTCCTCATCCAGCCATCGGTTGAACGCGCGGAACGCCGCCGTCAGCGCGGGCAGGTCGCCGGCGAGGGCTTGTTCCATGCCGACGCCCAGCGTCGGGAGCATTATGCAGCCCTCCATCCCCTGGGCGTCCATGACCGCCAGGCGCGCGTCCCGGTCGCGGTACTCCGGGCGGACCGGCTCCAGCTGGCCGAACAGCTTGCCGGGGTCGGCGCTCTTGGGGTTGCGGCCGCGGAAGTACTCATCCATCACGCCCGGTGCCGCCACCGGGTCGAAGGTGGGGTTCGGGATGAACTTGTTCACCTTCCCGCCGACCAGCAGCCGCGTCTTCCCGTCCACCGTGGCCCACTGCATGGCCCGCTTGCGGTACGCCGGCTCCAGGTGACGGGTGAACGCGTCCGTCGCCTCGTAGTAGTGATTGTCGCAGTCAAAGAGCCGGAACGGCAGCTCGGTGGTCATGGGCGCTACGCTAGAACCGAATTCTCGTTACTTCAAGAGCCAGGGTTACTTCAAGAGCCAGTGGGAGGACGAGTGCAGCAGATTGCCGGCCCGCCGGCCCCCGAGACGCTGCGGGCTGACCAGGCCGCGCGTCGCCAGCGCATCGTCCGGGCCGCCCTGAAGGCCCTGGCCGGCTGCGGCGACCACGAGCAGGTGAAGATCTCGGAGGTCGCGCGCGACTCCGGTGTCGCGCTGGGCACGCTGTACCGGTACTTCTCCTCCAAGGAGCACCTGCTCGCGGCCGCGTTCGTGGAATGGCAGGGCGCGCTGAAGAAGAAGCTGGAGAGGGAGCAGCCGCGGGGCGGCACCGAGGCCGAGCGGCTGCGCGACGTCTACCACCGGATGGTCCGCGCCTTCCAGCTGCAGCCGCAGTTCTACCGGGTCGTGATGATGCTGACCGCGACGACCGACGCCTACGCGGCTGACCTGTACACCTCGCTCGGGGCGCAGTCCCGCGACACGGTGCAGATGGCCTTCGGCGCCTCCTTTGACGAGGACCGCGCCGCGATCGCCGCCACGCTCAACGCGGTGCTGGATGAGTCGCTGCGGTCCTGGGTGATGAACCGCAAGACCATCGCCGGCGTCTACGCCGACGTCGACAACGCGATCCGGCTCATCTACGAGTACCCGCCCGGCCGGGCCTGAGGCCCGGCCGGGCGGAGGAGCCGGCCCTGTTCACTGCCGGGATTCCTGACTAGAGTTAGGTTCTAGCTCAGCTTCAGCCGTGACTGTCGAAAGGTGCGCGATGCCGATCGCCTTGACCAGTGACCAGGCTGATCTCGCCGCGGCGGTGGCCGGGTTCACCGCCCGGCACGCTGACATCGCCGCGACGCGGGCCGCCTTCGGCAAGATCGCCTCCGGCGAGCCGCAGCCGTCCTGGCAGGCCCTCGTCGATCAGCGGCTGCACGCCATCCACCTGCCCGAATCGGCCGGCGGGGACGGCGGGAGCCTCGTAGAGCTGGCCGTGGTCCTCGAGCAGGCGGCCTT
>JAICUO010000539.1 GCA_025935815.1 Streptosporangiaceae bacterium | reverse complement strand
GGCTGGTTGGGGGCCAGTCGCGGTAGGCCAGAGGTGTGCGTCGCGAGTTGCTCCAGCGTGATGCGCCCGTTCGGCCCGGCGTCCAGCCAGCGGCCGATCTCGTCATCAAGTGCCAGGACGCCGTCGCCGGCCAGGCTGGCGAGCAGCGCCGCCGTCATGGTCTTGGTGATCGAGCCAACCTCGAACCGCGCGTCCCCGGGCAGTCCCTCGGTGCCAGCGAACGCCGGCCCGCTGCCGCTGTCGACGGCGGCCACGGCCACGGCGATCCCGTCGCCGTCAAACGCCCCGTCCAGCGTCTCCAAGACAGCCTGGACCCGCTCCGAACCCCATCCCATGAACGCGACCCTATCGCGGGCCGGCGAACCTGTTGCCCTACATCCGAGCAGTATGAGAGTCGTCCGTCGAAGCCGGCGGCCCGGCAGGCGCTGACGGCCGAGCGCCTCGGCCAGATGCGGCAGCTCGCACTCGCCCAGATCGGCGAGCCCGGGCCAGTCACGGTCTCGTGCCGTCATCGCCCCCGGAGAGGCGCTGCCCGGGTGACAACTCCGGGGGAGGTTCCCGGCACGGCCGTCGACCGGTCATGATGGTGACAACATGCCCCGGACCGGCCGGCCGACCGGCAGAAAGGCACAGATTCGATGACTGACCCGAACGTCGTGGAGCGCATTGAGGTCTCCCGGGCGATCGCCGCCGACCCCGCCGCGATATTCGCCGTCCTGCGCGACCCGGGCGGGCACGTCGCCATCGACGCGTCCGGGATGCTCATGGCGGCCACCGGCTCTCCCGCCAGCGCCGCGGGCGACACCTTCGTGATCCACATGGACCGCGACGCCCTGCGCGACGTGAAGCTCGAGGAATACGACGTGACGGTGCTGTTCGTGACCTACGAGCAAGACCGCGAGATCGCCTGGAGCGTGGGAGCGAACGCCGACCAGCAGTTCGGCCACGTCTACGGCTACCGCCTCGAGGCGATCCCGGAAGGAACTCTGGTGACGCAGTACTACGACTGGTCGGGGGTCAGCGAGAAGCTGAAGTCACGGGTGCCGTTCCCGGTAGTCCCCGAATCAGCGCTCCGCGCGACCCTCGGGATCCTCGCCCGCACCGTCGCCCCCGGGGCAAAGCGACCAGGCGCCGGGACCCCGTCCTGGGAACGCTGGAATTGACGCACGGACCCGATCGGACGATTTAGGTATACTTTTTAGTGCATGCGGAGCGCCGCTGACAACGTCGGGCCGCGCGGCCTCATCAAGGACCTGAACTGGATGGGAGCATGCACATGACCTATGCGGAGATACGGTACGAGGTCCGCGACGGCGTCCTCACGATCACGCTGCACCGGCCAGAGCGGCTCAACGCCTTCACCGTCCGGATGTCGCAGGAGCTGGTCGACGCCTTTGACCACGCCGACGCGGACGACGAGGTCCGCGCGGTGGTGCTGACGGGCGCCGGCCGGGGATTTTGCGCGGGCGCGGACCTCGGCGGCGGCGGGACCACGTTCGCCTACCGTGGCGGCGCCGCCCACCGGGACCCGGGCGGCCAGGTCTCGCTGCGGATCTTCGAATCGCTCAAGCCGGTCATCGTCGCGGTCAACGGCCCGGCGGTCGGAGTCGGCGTCACCATGACGCTGCCGGCCGACATCCGCCTGGCCTCGAGCGCGGCACGGTTCGGATTCGTGTTCGCCCGGCGCGGTATCGTCCCGGAGGCGGCGTCGAGCTGGTTCCTTCCCCGCCTAGTGGGAATCAGCCGGGCACTTGAGTGGGCAGCCACCGGCCGCGTCTTCGACGCGCGGGAGGCACGCGAAGGCGGCCTGGTGCGCTCGGTGCACGAGCCAGCTGACCTGTTGCCGGCCGCTTACGCACTCGCCCGCGAGATCGCCGACAACACGGCGCCGGTCTCGGTCGCGCTGACCCGGCAGATGATGTGGCGAATGCTCGGCGCCGACCACCCGATGACCGCGCACGCGGTCGACTCACGGGCCATTCAGGAGCGGGGGGCGTCCGGCGACGCGCGCGAGGGCGTCACCGCCTTCCTCGAAAAGCGGGCGGCCACCTTCCCGGACCGGGTGTCCGCCGACATGCCGGACTTCTACCCGTGGTGGCCCGACCGGCCTTGGACCCCCCTGCCCACTGCCTGACTACAGGAGATTGCCATGCCGAGCACCGCGGCCCCGCGGGCGGCATCCCGGGAAGGCTCGGCGAGCAGCAGTCCGCCGCGCAAGGTCAAGCTAGCCGCCCGGATCGCCCGCGCGATCGAGGACGACGTGATCGCCGCAGGCTGGCCGGTGGGCTCGATGATCGGCTCGGAGCCGGAGCTGATCGAGCGGTACGGGGTTAGCCGGGCGGTCTTCCGCGAGGCGGTCCGCCTCGTCGAGCACCACCAGGTCGCGCAGATGCGCCGGGGGCGATCCGGCGGCCTGAAGGTCATCGCCCCGAACGCCGCCGCGGCCGTGAGCGCGGCCGTGGTTTACCTCGAGCACACGGGCACCACGGTGGACGACCTGCTGCGGGTGCGATCGCTGCTCGAGCCGCTCGCCGCGGCCGAAGCCGCGAAGCACATCTCGGAAGCGGACATCAAGGCGCTGCGGGATGCCGTCGGGCAAGAGACCGGGGCGCCCGCCGAAGGAGGAATCCCGGCCGCCTACGGCGGCCTGCACGTCACCGTGGCCAGGCTCAGCGGAAATCCGGTTCTCCAGCTCTTCGTTGAGGTGCTGGCCCAGCTCACGGAACGCTACGCCAAGGTCCGCCGCACCACGAGGGCGGACCGCGACGCGACCGCGCAGGAGGTGGACCGCGCGCACCACGCACTGGTGGACGCGGTGGTAGCCGGGGACGCCGCGACCGCCCAGCATGACATGTCCGCTCACCTGACAGCGATACAACAGTGGTTCGCTGGCACCCAGCGGCCGATCGGCACGCGCCGGCCGGTGGGCGCCTCGGATCGGGCGGGAGGCCGCCACAAGCTCGCGGAGGTCATCGCCGAGGAGATCCGCGCCGACATCGTCCGCGGCCGGTGGCAGGTCGGCGACGTGATCGACTCAGAAATCGGCCTCGTTGCGCGCTATGACGTCAGCCGGTCCGCGATCCGGGAGGCGGTGCGGCTGCTGGAGCACCATTCGATCGCGTGGATGCGGCGCGGCCCGAACGGGGGGCTGATCGTCGCCCGGCCCGACCTCGACGCCGGGGTCGCGGCGATGGCGCTGTACCTGGATTACCGGGGCGCCGCCGCCGCCGACCTGCTGCTGGTCCGCAAGGAGCTGGAGCTCGGGTGCGTTGACGTGGTCGCCAGCCGGTCCAGCGAACCGCGGGTACGAGAGCGCCTCGAGCAAGCGCTGTCCGTCCGCCCTGACGCGCCCGCCGCTGAGGTTAACCGGCTCGCCAACGAGCTTCACCTTGCCGTGGCCGAGCTCGCGGGCAACCCGGTGCTCGTCTTCTTGATCCGCACCCTCACGAGCCTGTACGCCCGCCACGTCGCGGCCGTGCCCGGCATCCAGCCGCTCCCCGCGCTAACGCCCGCCGAGGCCGTCGCGCACGCTCACCTGGCCATCGTCGAGGCGATCGCGTCCGGGGACCGGGGGCTGGCCCGGCGCCGCATGGCCCGGCACCTGGACGCGCTCTCGCTCTGGTGGCACTGACGCTCAGGCCGGGGCTGGCTGAGCACCCCGGATCAGCCGTCGCCAGGTCGAAGGTGGCCATGTTCCCGCTTCCGCTAGGCCGCCTTCTCCAGGATGTGGACGCCGCAGGCGGAGCCGAGCCCGATCACGTGGGCCAGGCCGACCCGGGCGCCGTCGATCTGCCGTGGCCCGGCCTCACCGCGCAGGTGGGTGGCGACCTCCCAGACGTTGGCGATGCCGGTGGCGGCGATCGGGTGGCCCTTGGACTGCAGCCCGCCGGAGACGTTCACCGGCAGCCGCCCGTCCCGCCACGGCGCGCCGGAGTTGAAGAAGTCCACCGCCCCGCCCGGCTCGCACAGGCCCAGGTTGTCGTAGTGGACGAGCTCGGCGGTGGCGAAGCAGTCGTGCAGCTCCACCAGGTCCAGGTCGCCGGGTCCGACGCCGGCCTGCTCGTAGGCGGTCGCCGCCGCCGCCCGCGTGAGCGTGTTCACGTCCGGCAGGACCTGGCAGGCCTCCTGCCACGGGTCGGTGGTCAGCACCGAGGCGCTGACCTTGACCGCGCGGCGCTGCTGCTCCAGCGACAGCGTCCGCAGCCTGGCCTCGCCGACCACCACCGCGGCCGCCGCCCCGTCGCAGTTGGCCGAGCACATCGGCCGGGTGTTGGGGTAGGCGATCATGACGTCGTTCATGATCTGCTCCAGCGACATGGCCTTCTGGTAGGTGGCGTTGGGGTTCAGCGTCGAGTGCGCGTGGTTCTTCTCCGAGATCCGCGCGAACAGCTCGAAGTCGGCGCCGCCGTAGCGGTGGTTGTACTCCATGCCGATCTGGGCGAACACTCCCGGCATCGTCTCGGTGCCCACGCGCCCGTCCAGGGCCGCGACGGCACCGTAACGGCCCTGGCGCTCCCAGTGGGCCTTGCTGGCCCTGCTCACGTTGCCGGTCAGCAGCCCGGCGCCGGACAGCTTCTCCGCGCCCACCGCCAGCCCCAGGCCGGCCTCGCCGGCCTTGACCGCCATGATCGCCACCCGCAGCGCCGTCGCGCCGGTCGCGCACGCGTTGGCCACGTTGTAGACGGGGATGCCGGTCTGCCCGACCTGCTTTTGCAGCTGCTGGCCGAACCCGGTGCCGAAGAGGTTGCCGGCCCCGATCACCCCGATGTCCCTCATGGTGACCCCGGCGTCCTGGAGGGCGCCGAAGACCGCCTCGGCGCCCAGGTCAAGGGTGTCCTTGTCCTTGTGCTTGCCGAACCTGGTCATGTGGATGCCGAGAATCCACACGTTCTCTGCCATGGCGCTCTCCTTCAGGTGGCCGGCTCGAAGCCGTACCCCACGGCCTCGACGCCGGACTCGTCAGTGCCGACGTGAACCGTGGTCAGGCGGACCTTCATGCCCAGCGTCACGTGCTCCGGGTCCGGCGCCACGTTGACGATGTTGCCGCGCACGCTGGTGCCGTCGCAGTCGACCACGCCGGCGACGAACGGGACCGGGATCCCCTCCGCCGCGAACGCCACGATCGTGAACGTCCGCAGGGTCCCGGCCCGGGCGACCTCCACCGGGCGGAACTCCCGCTGGCTGCAGCCCGCGCACGCCGTGCGGCGATCGAAGTACCGGGCGCCGCACCCGGTGCACTCCTGGGCCACCAGGTACGGGTCGTCGCCGAGGACGAGGTAGTCAACCAGCGGTATCCGCTCCACGTCGCTCCCTAGCAAGTCGCACTGGAAGTTAATTAAGGCCACTGTATTGCGCTCAGAATGGGTTGCCCAGGTGGAAGGGCACGTCGGCGAAGCGG
>JAICUO010000561.1 GCA_025935815.1 Streptosporangiaceae bacterium | reverse complement strand
GGTCGCCGCCCTGCTCGGCGGCGCCGTGCGCGCCGAGGTGCCGTTCTCCGCCTACCTGTTTTACAAGTGGGCCGGGCACCCGGGCGGCGCCGCCGACGACTGGGGCGAGGCGCTCGATCCCACCGGCATCGTGGCCCAGGCCACGAAGATGGTGCAGACCTACGGGTTCACCGCGATCAAGCTCAAGGGCGGGGTGTTCCCGCCCGAGCAGGAGGTCGAGGCGGTGCGGGCGCTGCGCGCGGCCTTCCCGGGCCACCCGCTCCGGCTCGACCCGAACGCCGCGTGGACGCCCGCCACCGCGATCGGCGTCGCCCAGGCCCTCGACGGCACGCTGGAGTACCTGGAGGACCCCACGCCGGGCATCGCCGGCATGGCGGAGGTGGCCAGGCGCGCGTCGATGCCGCTGGCCACCAACATGTGCGTCGTCGCGTTCGGCCACCTGGACCCCGCCATCCGGCAAGGCGCGGTCCAGGTGATCTTGTCCGACCACCACTACTGGGGCGGGCTGCGCCGCTCGGCGCTGCTGGCCGGGATCTGCGACACGTTCGGCGTGGGCCTGTCGATGCACTCCAACTCCCACCTGGGCATCAGCCTGGCCGCGATGATCCACCTCGCCGCCGCCGTGCCGAACCTCGCCTACGCCTGCGACACCCACTGGCCGTGGAAGGCCGAGGACGTCGTGGCCGGCGACCCGTTCACCTTCACCGGCGGCTCCGTCGCGGTGCCCAGCGGCCCGGGGCTCGGCGTCGAGCTGGACCGGGACGCCCTGGCCCGGCTGCACGAGCAGTACCTGGCCTGCGGCCTGCGCAACCGCGACGACACCGGCTACATGCGGCGTTTCGACCCCGGCTACGAGCGCCAGCAGCCCCGCTGGTAGCGGGGCCGCCCACGGAGTCCGGCGGTAGCGACAATACTGTGGCCATGACAGCGTGGAAGGACGTGGCGGAGGCCGAGCCCGATTTCGCGGCGCGGGTGCGGCGGCTCTTCGAGGCGGGCAGGCACAAGACGATCGCGACGCTGCGGGCCGACGGCTCGCCGCGCATCTCGGGCATCGAGTGCGAGTTCGCTGACGGCGAGCTGACGTTCGGGTCGATGGCGGGGGCGCGCAAGGGCGCCGACCTGAGGCGGGATCCCAGGTTCGCCCTGCATGGCCCGACGGTCCACCCGGTCGACGGCAAGGAGGCCGAGTGGCCGGGCGAGGCGAAGATCGCCGGGCAGGCGATCCTCGCTGTGCCGGCCAGCGAGGGGCCGGTCAGCGAGGGGCCTGCCGGGGATCACTTTCGCGCCGACATTTCCGAGGTCACACTTACCCGGCTCAACCCGGAGGCGACGTTGCTGGTCATCGAGTCGTGGACGCCCGGGCGGGGGCTTCGCGTGACCGAGCGCGAATGACCGGCGGCAGGCGCGGGCCAGGTCAGTAGGACTGGCCGCGGCGGCGCGCGAACCACGCGGCGGCGATGGACTGGTCCTCCCCGTCGCGGGGGATGAGCAGCCAGGCGGCGAGGTACAGGGCCGGGCCGGGGCCGGGCAGCAGGAACAGCGCCACGAGGATGACGCGGATCAGCGTGACGTCGGCGTCGAAGTAGCGGGACAGGCCGGCGGCCACGCCGCCCAGCATCGCCCCCTCGGCGCTGCGGCGCAGCTGGCGGGCCGGGGGCTGGTCGTTGACGGCGGTGGACTGGTCTTCTGCGGTGGTCGCGTTCATGCTTCAAGGTTGCCGCCGCCAGAGCCGGTCGTCGATCGGGATCAGCCCCGGTTCCCACCCTGACCCGTCCCTGATCCGCGTCAGGGTCAAGGCTCCGGCGTCCGGGTCTTGACCCTGACGCGGGGTCAACCTTGGACCATTGCGTCCATGACGAACACGGTGCCCCCGATGAACACTGTGCCCCCGACGAACACGGTGCCCCCGACGACACCACGGCCGGCGCTCGCGATCACGGCCACCGGCCTGCGCAAGAGCTACGGCGGCAAGCCGGTCCTGGACGGCATCGACCTGCGGGTCCCCGCGGGCACGGTGTTCGCGATGCTGGGGCCGAACGGCGCGGGCAAGACGACGACGGTTCGGATCTTGTCCACGCTCATCGCGGCGGACGGCGGCCGGGCGAGCGTCGCCGGGCATGACCTGGCCGCCGAGCCGGGCGCCGTGCGCGCGGCGATCGGGGTGACCGGGCAGTTCTCGGCGGTGGACAACCTGCTGTCGGCCCGGGAGAACCTGATCTTGATGGCGGACCTGTACCACCTGGGTCGCCGCCCCGGCCGCCGCCGCGCCGCCGAGCTGCTGGACCGGTTCGGGCTGGGCGACGTCGCCGGCCAGCCGATCTCGACCTACTCCGGCGGCCTGCGGCGCCGGCTGGACCTGGCGATGACGCTGGTCGGCAGCCCGCGGGTGATCTTCCTGGACGAGCCGACCACCGGCCTGGACCCGCGCAGCCGCCGTGGCCTGTGGACGATCGTCCGCGAGCTGGTCGCCGGCGGCGTCACCATCTTCCTCACCACTCAGTACCTGGAAGAAGCCGACCAGCTGGCTGACCGGATCGGGGTGCTCGACCACGGGCGGATGGTCGCCGAGGGCAGCGCGGCGGAGCTGAAGCGCCTGGTTCCCGGCGGGCACATCACCGTGCACGTCGCCGACCCGTCCGCCCTGGCCGCGGCGGCGGCCGCCCTGGGCGCCACCACCGTGGACGAGGACGCGCTGACCGCGCAGGTTCCCGGCGACCAGCGCGGCATCGCGGGCGACAGTACGTCGGGCAACAGTACGTCGGGCAACAGTGCCTCCGGCGGCAGGACTTCCGGCAACACCGCCAGCGCCGTGCGCTCGGTGCTGGACCGGCTGGACGCCGCGGGCATCGCCATCGCGGACCTGTCGGTGCACACCCCGGACCTCGACGACGTCTTCCTGGCCCTGACCGGCGAGCGCTGACCCGCCGCCCCGGCACTCCCCCGTAACGATCCCCCCTGACGACACTGACGATGACCCCGGAGTTTCCATGCCTAACCATGTCGTGACCGACACCCTCACCTTGCTGCGCCGCAACCTGCGCCATACCGTCCGCTACCCGTCGATGACGATCGGGGCCGTGTTCGGTCCCGTGATCATGCTGCTGCTGTTCGTCGGCGTCCTCGGCAAGACGCTCGGCGCTGGATTGGCCGGCACCGGACTGGCCGGCGGCGGCGGGCACGGCAGCACCGGTTTGACCAGCGCTGCCCACCCGGCCGGCTACATCGCCTACATCGCCCCCGGCATCATCATCACGGCGGTGGCCTCCGGGAGCATGGCCACGGCGGTGGCGGTGTGCGTGGACATGACCGAGGGCGTCGTCGACCGCTTCCGGACGATGCCGGTGTCGCGGGTGGCGATCCTGGCCGCGCACGTCATCAACAGCATGCTCACCACGATCGTGGCCACCGCGGGCGTCGCCGGGGTCTCGGTCGCGCTGGGCTTCCGGCCGCACGCCACCACGGCGCGGTGGCTGGCCGCCGCCGGCCTGCTGGTGCTGCTGGGCCTCGCGCTCACCTGGCTCGCGGTCGCGATGGGCCTGGTGTCGGCGACCCCCGAGGCGGCCAGCAACTCCCCCATGCTGATCGTGTTCTTGCCCTTCATCGGCTCCGCGTTCGCCCCGGCCGCCCTGATGCCCGCCGGAGTGCGCCAGTTCGCCGAGTACCAGCCGTTCACCCCGGCCATCGAGACGATCCGCGGCCTGCTGGCCGGCACCCCGACCGGCCATACCGCGCTCATCGCGCTCGGGTGGTGCGCGGTGATCGGGGCCGGCGGGTACGCCTGGTCGCTGGCGGCCTTCCGCAAGCCTCGGGCACACTGATGTCCTCGGTCGCCACCGGGTCCCGCGGGCCGGAGAGGACGTCGATGCTCACCATCAAGCGGCTCGCGCAGTACGTCGGGGTAACGGTGCGCGCCGTCCGCCACTACCACCAGTCCGGCCTGCTCGCCGAGCCCGAGCGCGACCATTCCGGGTACCGCCGCTACGACGCGCAGGCCGTCATCGACCTCATCCGGATCAAGACCCTGGCCGAGGCCGGGGTGCCCCTCGCCCGGGTCTGCGAGCTGATGACGGCCGGCCCCGAGCAGTTCGCCCGCGCCGTGGCCGAGATCGACCAGGCCCTCGCCCGGGAGATCAAGCAGCTCAAGGAGCGCCGCCGCCGCGTCGCCCAGCTCACCGCGGGCGAGCGCCTGTTCCTGCCCGCTGACATCGCCGGCTACCTGGCGGACCTGCGGGCGCTGGGCATCAGCGACCGGCAGGTGCGGCTGGAGCGCGATGGCTGGATCATGCTGGCGGCCAACTACCCGGACAAGGCGCCGGCGTGGATCGCCCAGAAGCGGGCCGACCTGGCCGACCCGGAGTTCGCCCGCTTCTACCTCAGCTACGACCAGGCCTACGACTGGGACCCCGGCGACCCGCGGCTGGGCGAGCTGGCCGTGGCCATGGCCGAGCGGCTCGTCCGCGGCGCCCAGGCCGCCGGGGTGGCCCCGGCCGAGTGGACCGAGGCGGGCCAGCTGTCCGGCGATGAGCAGGCGCTGCTGGCCGCGCACGTCGACGGCTACTCCGCCGCCTGGCGCCGGCTCATGGAGCTGGTCTCCCGGCGCGTCCAGGAGATGACTCCCAGTCCGTGAAGCCGGGGGTGCGGCTGGTGGCCCCCTGGGGCGAGACCAGCAGCGCCTCGATGCCCGGCGTCCCCGTTGCCCAGGCGATCGCGGAGGCGCCCATCGCGAACGCCGCCGTGGCACACGCGTCCGCGCGGGTGAGGGAGCCGCCGACGACGGTGGCGCTGGCCAGCCCGGTCGCCGGGGCGCCGGTGCGCGGGTCGATGATGTGCGGGCCGCGCTCGGCGACGCCGGAGGTGGCGACGGCGACGTCCCGGCCCGCGACCACCGTCAGCAGGCGCGCGCGGTCCAGCGGGTCGCTGATCCCGACGCGCCAGGGCTGCCCGGGGGAAGCCTCGCCCGCGAGCTGGATATCACCGCCGCCGTTGACGCAGTGGTTGACGCTGCCGTGCGCGCGCAAGATGCCGCTCGCCCGCTCGATAGCCCAGCCCTTGACCAGCCCGGTCGGGTCGATCCCGCCGGGCAGCGCGGCGGTGAAGTAGCCGTTGGTTTCCTCCTCCGCCCGCGCGCACAAGCCCAGGACCTCGGCCACGAGCGGGTTGGCGTGCCCGGCGGCCAGCACGCCGCGCCGCAGCCGGGAGATGTCGCTGCCGGGCCGGT
>JAICUO010000461.1 GCA_025935815.1 Streptosporangiaceae bacterium | reverse complement strand
TCTGGTACCCCGCCTCCCCTGTCCTGGAGGAGTGGCGCGCGCTGTACCGCCGCATCGCCCGCGCCGCCGGCGGGGAGCCGGACGCTGGCCGGATGCTGCACGCCTGGGCCCGGCAGGCGGGGTTCACCGACGTCCGCCGCTCGTCGGCCACCTGGACCTACTCCACCGCCGCCGAGCGCCAGTGGTGGGGCAACAGCTGGGCCGACCGCGCCACCAAGTCGTTCTTCGCCACCCAGGCCCTCGACGACGGCCACGCGACGCGGGCGGACCTCGAGCGCATCGCCGCCGGATGGCGGGCCTGGGCCGCCGAGGAAGACGGCTGGATGGGCATCCCCAGCGGCGAGATCCGCTGCCGCGCCTAGCCCCGCACGGGCGCCTCCAGCGATCATGCGCGGCCCGGCCATCGGGGAGGTCATCATTACCCAAAACACGTGCGGTGATGCTGTGGGCGCGCTGCTAGGCAGGCGTGGGCGCGGCGGCTTAGGCTCGCCCGTATGGGCGCATACGAGGATGTCTTCCGTCGCAGCCAGGCCGACCCGGCCGGCTTTTGGGCGCAGGCGGCGCAGGCGGTCGACTGGGATACCCCGCCGGCCACCATCTTGGATGACTCCAGCCCGCCGTTCTACCGGTGGTTCTCCGGCGGCACGCTGAACACCTGCCACAACGCGGTAGACAGGCACGTGGCCGCCGGGCGCGGCGAGCAGGCCGCGCTGATCTACGACTCCCCGGTCACCGGCGCCGCCCGGACGTTCACGTACGCGCAGCTGCGCGATGAGACGGCGCGGTTCGCCGGGGTTCTCGCCGACCTCGGCGTCGGCCAGGGCGACCGGGTCGTCATCTACATGCCGATGATCCCCGAGGCCGTCATCGCGATGCTCGCCTGCGCCCGGCTCGGCGCGGTGCACTCGGTGGTCTTCGGCGGGTTCGCCGCCCACGAGCTCGCCGTGCGCATCGACGACGCGCTGCCCGCGGTGATCGTCTCCGCCTCCTGCGGCATTGAGGGCAAGCGGGTCATCGAGTACAAGCCGATCCTGGACGCCGCGATCGCCGAGGCCACCCACAAGCCCGGCCACTGCGTGATCGTCGTCCGTCCCCAGGCGCAGGCCGCCATGCACGCCCGCGACATCGACTGGCACGCGGCGATGGCGGCGGCGACGCCGCGGCCGTGCGTGCCGGTCGCGGCCACCGACCCGCTGTACATCCTGTACACCAGCGGCACCACGGGCAAGCCGAAGGGCGTGGTCCGTGACAATGGCGGGCACGCGGTCGCGCTCACCTGGTCCATGAAGAACGTCTACGACACCCAAGCCGGCGAGGTGTTCTGGGCCGCGTCCGACATCGGCTGGGTGGTGGGGCACTCCTACATCGTCTACGCCCCGTTGCTGGCGGGCTGCACGACGATCTTGTACGAGGGCAAGCCAGTCGGCACCCCGGATGCCGGCGCGTTCTGGCGGGTCATCGCCGAGCACGGGGTCAAGACGCTGTTCACCGCGCCGACCGGCTTCCGGGCGATCCGCAAGGAGGACCCCGGGGGCGACCTGACGGCTAAATATGACCTGTCACGGTTCAAGTACCTGTTCCTGGCCGGGGAGCGGCTGGACCCGGAGACCTACCGCTGGGCCGGGGAACTGCTGGGCGTCCCGGTGATCGATCACTGGTGGCAGACCGAGACCGGGTGGGCGGTCGCCGCCGACCCGATGGGCCTTGAGCAGCTGCCGACCAAGCCCGGCTCGCCGACCAAGCCGGTCCCTGGCTACGACGTCCAGATCCTGGACGACCAGGGCAACGCGGCCGAGCCCGGCGCGACCGGCCAGATCGTGATCAGGCTCCCGCTGCCGCCCGGCTGCCTGCCGACCCTGTGGCGCAACGATGAGGGCTTCCGCGCCGCGTACCTGTCCCGCTACCCCGGCTACTACCTGACCGGCGACGGCGGGTTCTTCGACGCCGACGGCTACCTGTACGTCATGGGCCGCACCGACGACGTGATCAACGTCGCCGGGCACCGCCTGTCCACCGGTGAGATGGAAGAAGTCCTGGCCAGCCACCCGGCGGTCGCGGAGTGCGCCGTCTTCGGCGTCAACGACGCCCTCAAGGGCGAGGTCCCCCGCGGCTTCGTCGTCCTCAAGGCGGGCATCGAGGCCGACCCGGAGGTGCTCGCGGGCGACCTGGCCCAGATGATCCGCGACAAGATCGGGCCGATCGCCACGCTCAGCCGCCTGGACATCGTCGCCGCGCTGCCCAAGACCCGCTCCGGCAAGATCTTGCGCAAGACGATGCGCGGCCTCGCCAACGGCCGCGACGAGCCCGTCCCGTCCACCATCGACGACCCCGCGGCACTCGACGCCATGCGGCCTATCCTTCGTCCGTAGGCCCGGCGGCGCCAGCCTCCGCCTCGCGCCGCCGGGCACCTGGCCACTGGCGTGCCCGCAGGACCTCGATGAGCCGGGCCGCGAGCTCGTCGCGCTCGCGGGTTACCTCGGCGAGCCGTTCCTCCAGCTCGATGATCCGGCGGATCGCCGACATCGTCATGCCCTCGTCGGCCATCGTCACGACCTGCCGGATAACCCGGATCTCGACCCGGGTATAGCGGCGCTGGCCGCCGGCCGAGCGCTGCGGCGAGACGACCTGGAGCTCATCGACCCGGCGCAGGAACGCCTGCTTGACCGCGAGCATCTGCGCGACCTGCCCCACGGTGTAGAGCGGCACGTTCTCGTCGTCAAACGGTTCCACGGACTCTCCCACCTCCCCGGGGCGCCTGCGTCGGTCAAATCGTAAGCGACCGGCGTGCGGTCTGCCCGCTCGCCGGTCGCTGGTTCACGATTGCCGTCGCCCGTTAGGCGGCCAGCTCCTTGCGGGCGCTGACCTCGATCTTGCGGGGCTTGGCGGCCTCGCGGACCGGGATGTGCAGCTCAAGCACGCCATCGGCGTGGCTGGCCTCGATCGCGTCGGCGTCCAGGTTCTCCGACAGGCGCACGCGGCGGGTGAAGCTGCCGACGTAACGCTCGCGGACGACCTGCTCGTCGCCCTCGGCCTTGGTCTCCTCGCGGGTCGCGCTCACGGTCAGGATGCCGTGCTCGACGGTGACTTCGATCTTCTCCAGTTCCACGCCGGGGACGTCGAACCGCAAGACGACCTCGCCGTCCCGGCGGATGGTGTCCATCGCCAGGCCCTGCGGGAAGCTGGCCCGCTGGTAGGCCGGGGCGAACGCCCGCCGGACGATCCGGTCGAAGTCACGGGTGAACGGGTCAAAAGTGGTCAGGTACATCGTTGGTGCCTCTTCCTCTTCCGCTTGGAAGTCTCCGTTGGGTGGCCGCACCGGCCGTCGGCCCCCACCGACGCCCCCGCCATCCGCTCGTAAAGAACTTACAACTCAAGTTATAAATTCCTTAGAGCGCGCCTGTCAAATTACTTGCGTCCCAGCCTGCTGGCCCGTGTGAGGCGGAAAGCCCTGAGGCTGCCGTGACTTGGCGGCGCGCATGGCAGGGGCTCCCAGGGCTGGCGGGAGGGGCACGAGGCGCAGCCAGCACCACCGCCTTCGGACGGAGGCACGCGAGGCGTAGCGAGGGCTGCACTGCTAGGGGTCTGGGGGGATTGGTGGGTATCCCCCCAGGAAAGCAGCTACCTCTCCAGCTTGCGCCACAGCGGCCGGGGGATCAGGCGCATCACGGTTGCCAGCCCGGCCAGCGGGACGGGCACCCACACGACGCCCGTCCGCCGCGCGCGCAGCGTCGCCGGGTCCAGCGCCGCCGCGACGGCCGCGCCGACCGCCGCGGGCGTGGTCGCCAGCGGGGCCGGGGCCATCCCCTCGGTCATCCGGCCGGCCACGAACCCCGGGCGCACCAGCAGCACGCTGACGCCGGTCCCGTGCAACTCATCGGCCAGGCCCCGGGCGAACGCGTCGAGCCCGGCCTTGGCCGCGCCGTACACGGAGTTGAACTTGCGCGGCCGGATCGCGGCCACCGACGACAGCACCACGATCGTGCCGCTGCCGCGGGCCCGCATGAGCGCCGCGAACGCCAGCAGCGTGGTGACGTGCCCGGTGAAGTTCGTGGTGATCATGGACGCCGCCTGCGGCACGTCCGCCGCCGCCAGCGGCTGCGGGATCAGCAGTCCCGTCGCGGCGATCACCAGGTCGGGGACCCCCTCGGCGCTCACCGAATCGGCGAACGCCTGGTGGCTGGCCACGTCCGTCGCGTCGTAGCGGGCCACCGACACCGACCAGCCTCTCGGGCCCCCCCAGCCCGGGGGGCCCGAGGGACTAGCGTCGGCGAGCGCCTTCCCGGCTGACTCCATCCGCTGGGTGTCGCGCCCGGCCAAGATCACCTGCGTCCCGGCCGGGAGCCGCAGCGCCCCCACGATGGCCAGGCCGATCTCACTGGTCCCGCCGAGAAGCAGTACGCGAAGTGTCATTGATACAGCCCCACTATGAAAAGGGCCAGCCAGGCTAGCTCGCAGCCGAGCATCAGGCCGTCCCGGGTGATAAGGTCCTCCACCGGCCGCACCGTCCGGCGCCCGGTGAGCGAGCCGAACCGGGCCAGCGCCAGGCTCAGGGGCAGCGCGCTGGCCACGTGCCAGGCCCGGTAGGCCGCGCTCTCCCCGACCGCCCACATGACGTACGTGCCGACCATCGCGACCGCCAGCACGCCCTGCAGGACGCGGATCACCCCGGCCCGGTACCAGCGCAGCACCGGGCGGTGCTTGGTGGCGCCGGCGCCCAGGCTGGTCATCTCGGCGAAGCGCTTGGCGACGGCGACGCTCAGCGCCCCCAGGCTGCACACGCACAGGAACCACGGCGACGGCGGGACGTGCGTCACCACCGCCCCGGCCAGCACCCGCAGCACGAAGCCCGAGGCGACCAGCACCATCTCCAGGTACGGGATGTGCTTGCCGCGCGCGGAGTAGCAGAACGACGAGACGAGATACGCGCCCGTCACCGCGGACAGCATCGGCTCGCCGATCGCGAACCCGGCCCCGATCGCGATGAGCGCGGCCACCGCGGCCAGCGCCCACGCGTGCCGGATCGGCAGGCTGCCGGAGGCGATCGGGCGGTTGCGCTTAACCGGGTGCCGCCGGTCCCGCTCCACGTCCAGCACGTCGTTGGCGAAGTACACCGCAGCCGAGGCGCAGCCGAACGCCACCGCCGCCACGGCCGCGTAGGCCAGCCCCAGCGGGCGGCCGACGGTCGCCCCGGCCAGCGGCGCCGCGAACACGAGCAGGTTCTTCGACCATTGCCGGGGCCGGGTGGTGCGCACCACCGCGGTCAGCCAGCGGGATGCCGAGACGGGCCGGCTATCGGCCAGCTCCTTCTCGGGCACCCGTGCCACCGCGGGTGTCATCGCGGGGATCACCTCCGCCATCGCTGGCGTCGCCATGGTGGGCGCCGCCATCCCGTCGTCGGGTGTCACCGGGCGAAGACCGCTGTGAAGTCGCGGTTATACACCCCGTAATAGCGATCCGTCGCGCCCTGCTGGGTGGGCAGCACGGCATGCGGCGTGGGGTCGGCTGGTTTGCCCTGGTAGTACTCGTAGGACGTCCAAGCTGGGTTGATGTCAAGCTGTAGCGCTTCCACAGCGCCGGCGTGCTGCAACAGCGTGGCCAGTTGCCTGACGTTGAGCGCCGGGCCGTAGACGAAGACGACCCGGCCGTCCCGGGTTACCCCGAGGCCCGAGCGCCACACGTAGTAACCGCCGCCGAGGGTCGCGCCCCAGGCTGACTGGACGTTGGCGTCCACCGAGGCGGGGACCCGGGCGTTGTCAACGATCAGCTTGAGGTTCTGCCGGACGCCCTCGACCGCGCTGGTCATCGTCACGTCCCGGCCCCACACGCCGACCTTGATCGTGCCGTCCTTGTAGTACACGATCGATGCCGCGCCCTTGTCGAGCGACCCGTGCGTCTTGCCGTTGAGGTAGAAGCCGCCCTTGGCGGCGTCCAGCTTGAACCCGCCGTTGAAGGTGGCCAGCAGCCCGGGGCGCTTGGCCGGCGGGATCCAGGGATCGGAATTCGGCCCCCAGTTGCCCGGGCCGGGATCCTCCGCGCCCGGGTGCAGGTAGAACTTGACCAGCCGCTGGTCCATGGAGACGATCGCGCTCGCGTAGGAGCTGTAGGTCGCGCTCTGCCGCAGGAACGTGCCGAAGATCGCCGGCTGGCCCTTCACGGTCTCCAGTACCCGCCACTGGCCCTCACCAGGCAGGGCCTTGCCGGCCACCGAAGACAGCGTCGCGGGGATGATCGGCTGGAAGCCGGCCGGGTGTGGCCGCGACTTGCCCGCATCGCCCGCGCTGGCGCCCTTGGGGACGCTCATGTTGAAGGACGGGTTGCCGCCCTTCGCCGGCGGCTGGTAGGTCAGCCACTCGCCGAACGTCACCACCGGGCCTAGGTAGTGGTCGCGGGCCCACTCGGCCAGCTTGGAAGAGGTGC
>JAICUO010000684.1 GCA_025935815.1 Streptosporangiaceae bacterium | reverse complement strand
CGTTCGCGGCCGCCAGCAGCCGCTCCCGGGCCGACCGGGCCGGCTCCCGCTCGGCGGTCCTCATGGCCATCCCCGCACCTCCTGCGTTGTCTTGCCTACTGTAGCGATCCGGCTGGCCCCGCCATCGCGTCCCGGGGCATCGCTTCTCGGGGCATCGCTTCTGGGGGCATCGCTTCTGGGGGCATCGCTTCTGGGGGCATCGCGTCCCGGGTCCGGCGCAGGGCGGCCAGCGCGAGCCCGGCCAGCACGATGAGCGCGATGCCGTAGTCGCGGGCGGCGCCGAGCAGGCCCGCGCCGTGGACCGCGAGCAGGCCCGCGCCGACCGCGGGCACGCCCAGGCCCAAGTAGGAGATGGTGAACAGCAGTGACAGGACGCCCGCCCGCTCATGCGGGGCGGCCTGCGGGATGACGACGCGGATGCCGCCCTGGAAGCCGCTGCCGAACCCAATGCCGCTGACCGCGGTGCCGGCGAAGAACAGCGGCACCGACCTGGCGGCCAGGGCGGCCAGGGTGATCGCGACGCCCGCGACCAGCGCGAGGATGGCGGCCAGCATCACGGCGCGGGCGGCGACGTTGCGCAGCAGGTAGACGGAGCTGACGGCGGTGACGGTGAGGGCGGTGAGGCTCATCCCGCCCAGGACCTCGCTCGGCGAGCCGGTCAGCGCCCGCACCAGCGCCGGGCCCAGGGCCGCGTACAGGCCGCCCAGCGCCCAGACCGCGAACAGCGCCGGCGCGGCGGCGAGGATCAGGCCGCGCACCGACCGCGGCAGCCCCACGTCCGGCACCAGCGCGGAGGCCGGGAGCGGGCTGCGGGTGATGGTCTCTCGCAGCAACGCGACCCCGGCCGCCTGCACGATGAGGACGGCGATCAGCGCCAGGTAGACCAGGTGGGCCGGGGCCGGCAGGTAGCGGGCGAACAGCGCCGAGGCCAGCGCCCCCGCCCCGGTGCCGAGGCCGGGGGACAGGGCGTTGGCGAGCGCCCCGCGCTCGGTGTCAATGTCCAGCATGCCCGCGCCGAGCGCGCCGAGCGCCGCGCCGGTGGCCAGCCCCTGGATGATCCGGGCCGCGAAGAGCTGGCCGACCCCGCCCGCGGTGGTGAACACCACCAGCGAGGCGACCTGGACGGCGAGCGCGGCCAGCAGCACCGGGCGGCGGCCCAGGTAGTCCGACAGCCTGCCCAGGGTCAGCAGCGAGGCGAGCACCGCGACCGCGTACACGCCGAAGATGACCGTCGTGGTGACGGGGGTGAACCCCCATTCCTGCGCGTAGGTCGCGTACAGCGGGGTTGGCGCGGCCGACGCCGCCAGCAGCGACACGACCAGCGATGCCAGCAGGAACAGCGCCGGCCGGCCACTGAGCCGCCGGTGCCCGGTGGACTGCCCGCCGGACTGCCTGCCGGACCGCCCGGCGGCGCGGGGCGACAGCAGGGCGAGCGGGCCCGCGCCGGCTCGCGTCGGCCCGGGCATGAGCGTGCGGCTAGCGGACGGTTCCCTGGTAAGTGCCTCGTTCATCACGGATGGCCCCTAACGATTAGGTAGAACGGTCTGTCTAGTTCGTTCCGTAGTTTATACAGACAGGTCTGTCTAACGCAAGGCGGTGTCCAATGCAAGGCGGTGCTGCACGCAAGGCCGTGTGCGGTGCGCGGCCGTGTCAGGTGTCAGGTGTCAGGCGCGGTCGCGCCGCTAGCCGGAAGAGGCCGGGCGGCGCGTGCTCAGCTGCGGACGATGTGGGCGCGGATCTGGGACTGATCGTCATTCATCCAGCCGCGCGTCTTGGCGTACGCCAGCATCGCGTAGAAGTCGACCGTCCACCCGGAGCTGCCGTCGCCGGCCGCCTTCAGCGCCTCGGCGTCTAGCCAGGCGTGATCCCCGTCGATCCGGCCCAGGCCCGCCGTCCGCAGGGCCTCGGCCGCCGCGCTGTCATCGACGCCGCGGATCTCGACGTGCAGCCGCTTGAGGTTCTGCGCGTCCTCGACCGTCACGCGGGCACTGCCGCCATCACCTGACACGAGAACGAACATGTCGCTAACCCCTCCTGGATCGCCACGTACGGAATTCCCATGGCGGCCTCGAGACTAACATCCCGGGCCGGCGGGCCTGCGGGCGCGTAACACTTGAGGGGCCGGCGCCGAGGCCGGACCGCCCGAGCGAGGAGCAGTGCCATGACCAGCGAGCCAGTCAGCCTCACCGCCGCGCTAGCGTCCTTCACCGACATCTACAGCCCCCGGATCGTCGCCCGGGTCAACGACTACGATGTCCGCATCGCCCACGCCAGGGGTGAGCACGTCTGGCACGTCCACGACGACACCGACGAGTTCTTCCTGGTCCTGGACGGGCAGTTCACCGTCTCGCTGCGCGATGGCGCCGGGGCGGAGCGCGTGGTCGAGCTGGCCAAGGGCGACGTGTACGTCGTCCCGCGGGGCACCGAGCACAAGCCGTCATCGGCCGGCGGCTCGATCCTCATGTTCGAGCCGGCCGGGACGCTGACGACCGGGGACCGGCACGAGGGGCAGATCCCCGGCCACGTGGACAGCACCGCCGGCCGGCCGCTGGATTCGCGTTGACGGGTGGCGGCCCTACGCGCGCCGGCCCGGCCGCGCGCCCCGCCTGGATGAGCTCCCGCCGGACATGGCCGACGACAAGGGGCATCACCGCCCTGCGCCCCGGCATCACCGGCTGGCTGCGCCGCCACGTGCCCGCGCGCCCGTAGGATGGGCCGCATGGGCGAGCCGGCGCGGGTGCTGCTGATCTCCGGGAGCGCGCGCGGCGGCTCGGTGAACGCCGCCGCCCTGGCCACCGTGGCGGCCCTGGCGCCCGGTGACGCGACCGCCGTCACCTACAACGGCCTGGCCGCCCTCCCGGCGTTCAACCCCGATCACGACGGCGATGACCTCCCGCCCGAGCCGGCCCGGCTCCGCCAGGAGATCGCCGCCGCGGACGCCGTCTTCGTGAGCACCCCGGAGTACGCCGGGACCCTGCCCGGAAGCTTCAAGAACCTGCTCGACTGGACCGTCGGCGGCGGGCAGCTCTACGGAAAGCCCGTCGCCTGGCTCAACGTCGCCGCCCAGGGCCGCGGTCAGGGTGCTCACGAGACCTTGCTGACCGTGCTGGGCTACGTTGGGGCCGACATCATCGAGGCGGCCTGCCGCCGTGCCCCCGTTGACCGCGCATCGGTCGCCGCCGACGGCACCGTGACCGACCCGGCCTTCCGCGCCGAGGTCGCCGCCGCCTGGACCGCCCTGCTGGCCTACCTGGAACGGGCCCGCCGGGAACAGGCCAGCGGGGGAGAAACTCAGTCGTGATAACGGGCACGGCAAGCGTACCGTTGCCCGTGAGGCCCGCGCGGTCGCACGGGATGGGCGCGCGGGCCGGGCGTGCGGAAGGCGATGAGACGGGTGGCTCAGTCGGCTCTGGGGGATCAGCCAGCTCTGGGGGAGTTGCCTGACGAGGACCTAATCGCGGCGGCCGCGCACGGGGATCGCGAGCGGCTGCGCTCGGGGACGGCGATGCGCGTTCAGGCGGTGTCGGTCCTGGCGCTGATCGCGGTCGGGTGCTGGCTGGTCCTCGTCCTCGGGCGGATCCCCGGCGCGGGTTACGCGGGGATCGGGCTGGGCGCGGCCGCCTGCGCGCTCGCGGTGCCCGTCGCGCTCGGGCGGGCCGCCCTCAGCCCGGCCGCGGCATGGGGGAATCCGGTGCGCGGCCGCTGCCCCCTTTGCGGGCGGCGCACGCTGCGCGAGGTCCGTGCGGTCCACCGGGAGGCAGTTCACCAGGAGGCAGTTCACCAGGAGGCACCGGGCCCCGGCCCCCGGATCCTGTACGGCGCGGTCACGTTGTGCCTGGCCGACGGCTGCGCCCACACGGTAGTCCACAAGGTCAGGCAGTTGAGCCAGCCAGTTGGGCCCGGCGGCTGAGCGCTGGACGGCCGGGCCACCGGGGATCAGCTCCCGGCCGCCCGGCCGTCCAGCCAGATCATCCAGCGCCGGACGTCCTTGAGCCGGAAGATCCCGTGCACCGCCCAGGGGTCAGCGGCGAAT
>JAICUO010000849.1 GCA_025935815.1 Streptosporangiaceae bacterium | reverse complement strand
GCGGTACGGTTGGCTGGCGAAATCGTTAGGTCGGGCAGGGAGGCGGCGGCGTGGGACGTTCGGTGCTGGTGACCGGGGGAAACCGGGGGATCGGGCTGGCGATTGCCCGGCGGCTGGCCGCCGATGGCGACAGCGTCACGGTCACGTCCCGGTCGGGGGAGCCGGTCGAGGGACTGGGCGTGGTCCAGTGCGACGTGCGCGACGCCGCGAGCGTGGACGTGGCGTTCGCGGCGGTGGAGAAGGAGCAGGGGCCGGTCGAGATCCTGGTCGCCAACGCGGGCATCACCAAGGACACGCTGCTGGCGCTGCTCAGCGAGGACGCGTTCACCGATGTCCTGGACACCAACTTGACCGGCGCTTACCGGGTCGCTAAGCGCGCGGTGCGGCCCATGATGAAGATGCGCCGGGGGCGGCTGATCTTCATTTCCTCCGTGGTCGGCCTGTACGGGTCGGCGGGGCAGGCGAACTACGCGGCCAGCAAGGCGGGCCTGGTCGGGCTGGCCCGGTCGCTGGCCCGGGAGCTGGGCTCGCGCGGAATCACCGCGAACGTCGTCGCGCCCGGCTTCGTGGAAAGCGACATGACGGCCGTGCTGACCGAAGAGCGCAAGACGGCCATCCTCGGCGCGATCCCGCTCGGCCGGTACGCCTCGGCCGACGAGGTGGCCGCGACGGTCGCGTTCCTGGCGGGCCCGGACGCCGGATATGTCACCGGAGCCGTGATCCCGGTCGACGGCGGCCTGGGCATGGGTCACTGAGCGCGGCACACTAAGGAGCACCGATGGGAATCTTGGACGGCAAGCGAATCCTGGTCACTGGCGTCCTGACGGAGGCCTCGATCGCCTATTACGTGGCGCGGGTGGCGCAGGAGCAGGGCGCGACGGTGGTCTTGACCGCGTTCCCCCGGCCGACGCTGACCGAGCGGATCGCGAAGAAGCTCCCGGTCACCCCGCCGGTGCTGGAGCTCGACGTGACCAACCCCGAGCACATGGGATCGCTGGCGATGCGGATACGCGAGCACGTGGACGGCCTGGACGGCGTGGTGCACTCGATCGGGTTCGCGCCGCAGGCGGCGCTGGGCGGCAACTTCCTGAACACGACCTGGGACGACGTGTCCACCGCGGTGCACGTCTCCGCGTACTCGTTCAAGTCCCTGGCCATGGCGACGCTGCCGCTGTTCCCGGCCGGCGGCGCCTCCATCGTGGGGCTGGACTTCGACGCCTCCATCGCCTGGCCCGGCTATGACTGGATGGGCGTCGCCAAGGCCGGCCTGGAGTCATGCTGCCGCTACCTCGCCCGTGACCTCGGCCCGCAACGGGTCCGGGTCAACCTGGTGGCGGCCGGCCCGCTCAAGACGATGGCCGCCAAGTCGATCCCGGGCTTTGAGAAGTTCGAGGGCGTCTGGGCTGAGCGCGCCCCCTTGGGGTGGAACATCGCCGACCCCGAGCCCGCCGCCCGTGCCTGCGTGGCGCTGCTGTCGCCGTGGTTCCCCGCGACCACCGGCGAGATCATCCACGTGGACGGCGGAGTCCACGCGGTCGGCGTCTGAAGCGACTGCAGCGCCGCCCGCGCCCCGAGGCGCATTATCGGTGTATCGCGAGGAGTAGCATCGATATATGCGTTCGAGTGCGGGCGGCATGCGAGGTCGGCGGCCGCTCCCGTCCCGGCGAGTAACTCCGTCCCGTGGCCTGGGGTCCGCTGAGTTTTCCTTGCGTGCGAAGCGTTTGGTCCTGATACTCCTTGTCTATGGGAGGTCCAGTGGCTGAGGCTCAGGCGTCATCAGATACTCCGCCTCGGCCAATGCAGGCGCTGCCGCGCGACATTCCGCCAATCGCCGCCCCCGCGCCGGGCGCGCCGGCGCCGCAGGCTCAGCCGGATGTCCCGAACGCGCGGGCCATTCCGCTGGGCGGGCTGCCCGCTGGCCCGCTGCCGCCCGGGGCGGTGCGCGCCTCGGACACGGACCGGGCGGAGACGGTCAGCGCGCTGCGCGATGAGTTCGCCGCCGGGCGCCTGTCGCATGACACGTTCCTGTACCGGATGCACGCGGCGATGGAAGCCCGGCACGTGACCGACTTGCCGCCCCTGCTCGCCGATCTGCCGCCGGCCGCCGCGCCCGCGCCGGCGCCGGGCGTGCTCGGCCGGATCAAGGGCACGTGGAGTCGCCTGACCGGCCGCCCGGTCCGCCCCGGCGGCTCCGGGGCACGCGGGCCAGGGCCACCGGCGGCGCCGGGAGCGGTCGCCCCGCACGGCGCCGCGGCCGCGGGCGGCGAGCCGGGCCGCCGGCTGACGAGCGCGATCCGGCTGCCAGAGGAGCCCGCGGCGTACAAGGAGGCGGGGCACAAGAATCTCGCGCCGCCCGCGCCGCTGGCGTTCCCGCGTACGGAGGAGGGCTTCTTCACCATCGGCCGCGACTCCCGCTGCGACCTGGCGATCGATCACATGACGGTGTCCCGCATCCACGCGCGGCTGGAGCGCACCCCGGATGGGTGGATGCTCAAAGACCTGTCCTCCACCAACGGGACGCGGGTCAACGGCTGGCGAGTACGCGGCCAGGTCGCGGTGCGCGCTGGCGATGTGGTCCGGTTCGGCGACATCGAGTACGTCCTCACGCCGGATCTGCTGGCACGCGGCTAGCCGGGCGCGGGCCGAGGTGGCGGCACATAGCGCGCCGGGGGCCGAGCGCGGCCTGGTGTGTGGTCGTGCGGGCAAGCAGAGCCACTAGTCTCTGAAGACGTGACTACCGTTCTGCTCGTCCGGCATGGGCTGACTGCGTCGACGGGGCGGCTGCTGACGGGCTGGACGCCGGGCGTCACCCTGGACGACCGGGGGCTGGCGCAGGCCAAGGCCCTGGCTGAGCGGCTCGCCCCGGTCCCGCTGGACGCCATCGTCACCAGCCCGCT
>JAICUO010000979.1 GCA_025935815.1 Streptosporangiaceae bacterium | reverse complement strand
GGGCGGGATTTGAACCCGCGTCACCGGGGCATGAACCCGGCAAGAGGCCTGACTACCACTTCTCCACCCCGCTACGAAGGCCCCGCCGCCGTACGCGACGTCCACCGCACCTTAGTAGGCAGCCTGCCCAATGAAGGGCCGCTGCCCCCAGCACCCATGCGGGGCCCAAAGCCGGAGGCGCGCCCGGACCGGCCGTTTGGATAGCACGCCCCCACTCCTAATGGTACCGCAGTCCCCGGCCCTTGTCAAGCCTTCTTCAGGGCCTCGTGTGCGACGTGCTCCCAGCGCTCAACTTCCTTGCGCGCGGCCACGAGGGCGGCGGCTTGGAGGCTGTTCGTGCGCAGGCTGTCTGCCTCATGCAGCACCTCAGCACAGCGCTCAAAGGCCCGAGCGGCCTCAGTGACGTGGATGTTCATCACACCCGGCCCAGCTCATCCTCGATCCGCTTCGCATCCTCGGGACTGATCGCCGAGGCCTTGCGGATCACCGGCGTGGTGATCGGCTTAGGCACGTCGACCTCCAGGACGCGCTTCACCCGATGGGGCTCGGAGTCCCCGGCCACCGTCACCAGATCGCCGACCTGGACCCGGCGCGCGGGCTGGCGCGCGACCTTGCAGATGTCCAGACTCACCGTGCCCGTGTTGCGGACCCGAACGTAGTCCGTGTGGCCGACCGGCGCGGACCCTGGGCGGGTGTACTTCAGGGCCTCCAGCAGCCACCCAAGCCAGGAGGCCGAGAGGTGCATCTCACGCAGCCGTTCCGCCGCCCGCTCCAGATCACGAATCGTGATTGGCTTATCCATATCGTGCATAGTTCTCCTAGTCCTCTGGTCCTTGTTCCGTTCCCGGCCCGCCGCGCGGCCGCTTTCGCTGTGCCACCGTAGTGCGGCTGATCTTCATGTCCGTCCACGACTTGACCCCCGGCGGCAGGGGTTCTTTGTCGGCATCCCGGCGGCGCATCTCTTCCAGGAAGACGCCCTCGCGAAGCTGCGGCGTCGTGTCGTAGTAGCGCTCGGCCTCACCTGCGCACCACTCCCGGAAGGCGTCCTCATTCACGATGGAAAAAACTGTCCAGGTGTAGGGCGTGATCTGAACCTCGCGGCCCTCCGCGCCCTCAATCCGCACCGACGTGTACGGACTGTTCTCGACAGCCTTGAGCGCCAGGTCCTTCGCGATAGCCCGGCGTTCCTTCAGGCGCTTCGCCCGCTTGTTGGCGGCCGTCGCCTCACGCTCAATGCGATCCCAGAGCGCCGCGGCCTCCGAGGGGTCCAGGGCGTCGATGTCTGGAAACTCGAAGTCCTCGGCGCCGTAGTCGACGTCAGTCATCTTCCTCCTGTGGCTCGTCGGACTCGGCGGGGTCGTCAGTGTCGGCCGGGTCATCCTCGGCGTCGGGGTCCGGCTCCCAGTCCTTGCCATAGACGTCATCCAGCACCGTTGCCAGCGCGCGCTCCACGATGGTGAGCCGGGCGGCGAGGCCCCCGATCAGGTCCTGAGCGTTCCCGAAGGCGTGGTTGACGTCACTGACAACCTCTTCCAGGCGTTGCTCAGTGACGATGGTGGGCCGGAACGGCTCACGTGCTCTACTGCTTCCCATACAGTGCCATCCTCATTGATTCCTTCGAGCGTAGGTTAGGGCGGACCTGTAGCAGGTCCACAGTGCCCTTGGCCCAAAGGTCGCGGAAGGTAACGCGGGCCTCCTGGCCGTGGCGATGCAGACGGTCCTTGGTCTGACCGTTGAGTTCCGGGTTCCAGTGTCGGTCGAGACGAATCGCCTCGTGG
>JAICUO010000642.1 GCA_025935815.1 Streptosporangiaceae bacterium | reverse complement strand
GGCCCGCCGCGAGTGCCGTGAGGTATGCCGCGTATCGCGGCATAACTCACCGCACTCGCGAAGATCATGACGCGAGCGGCCGTCCCGCGACGTCACCGTGGCCCCGGATGCCCCCGCAGCTATCGCCAGCAACAGATCGCCACGCGCTGTTGTAGTAGTACTAGGTGGTGCCGCCTTGGACGAGGCGGATCTCGAACCCGGGCGGGAAGGCGGGGAGGTGGCCGTCCCCCGACAGCGCGTCGATGATTTCCCGGGAGGCCTCGCTGACCGCGGGGCCGAGCGCGTAGCCGAACGTGGTGATCGCGGGGACCGACAGCCGGGCGATGGGCGTGTCGGCGGTGCCGGCCAGCGCGATGTCCCGCGGGACGCGCAGGTCCAGTTCGCGGCAGCCGCCCAGCAGCGCGGCGGCGACGTCGTCGTTGTAGCAGGCGACCGCGGTGCCCGTTTCGAGCGCGCGCAGTTGCGCGATGGCCTCATCCACGCACAGCGCGAGCCGGACGACCTCCGGGCGCGGCAGGCCGTGGCGCTCGCAGGCCCGCGCGACGCCTTGCTCGCGCTGGCCGGCGAAAATGTCCTGACGCTTGTCGCGCAGGCAGGCATAGGCGACCCGCCGGTAGCCCCGCTCGATGAGGTGCAGTGCCTGAGCGTAGCCGATCTCGACGTTGACGTCGCGGTCCCCCGGGCGGCCGGGCTCGACGAGCCGGACTCCGAGTCCCTCGATGCACTCGCGCAGCCGCGGCGACACGGGCAGCATGGACATCACCGCCGCCGGCCGCAGCCCCGTGATCATCCGCTCGGTCGACTCCGGCGATGCGCTGGCCAGGCGCAGCAGCAGCGTCAGGCCATGGCGGGCCAGGTCGTCGGTGAGCCCGTTCAGGAATTCCTGCAACGTCGGCCCGACGGTCATGTCCGGGATGAGCGCCACGACGATGTCGCTCGCCCCCCGGACCAGGGCGCGCCCGGCGGCGGACGGCTGGTACCCCAGCTCGCTGGCCGCCGCCTGGACCCGGTCGCGGGTGCTGGCCGGGAAGCGGTGCCCGTGGCCGTTGAGTATCTGGCTGACCGTCGAGCGGGACACCCCAGCGTGCCGCGCCACGTCCGCGCTCGTCACCGTCATGTGCGACCCTCCGGTGAAAGAGTACAGGTTGACACGCGTCACCGAAGGCGGTGCCCTCATCCCAGGGCGCGCGAAGCTGGCGGCGCGACCCGCTGCCCGCTGAGCGGCTGCTTTTCCATGATCGTGGGTTTCGCTTAGACGCGCAGGCCGAGGTTGCGGCCGGACTGGCGCAGGTCGTCCCTTGCTGAGGGGTGGGCGACGTGGCTGATGATCTGCTCGGCCTGGGCGGAGGCATCGTGCCCCCAGATCGCGGCGGTTCCCTGCTCGCTGACGATGACGTTGTGCTGGAACGACGTCACGGGACCGTCCAGGCGGGGCACGACGGTGGAGACGCCCGCCTTGGGGTGCCACGACGGCAGCGCGATGATCGCCTGGCCGCCGGGGGAGTGCAGCGCGCCGACCACGAAGTCGGGCTGGCCGCCGAGGCCGGAATGGATCCCGCCGCGGACCCAGGTGGCGTTCGCCTGCGCGAACAGGTCGACCTGGAGCGCGCTGTTGACGGAGACCATCCGCGGACGGCGCGCGATCCGCGCGGGGTCGTTGGTGGTCTCGGTCCGCAGCATCCGCACGTCCGGGTTGCGGTCCATCCAGGCGTACAGGTCGGGGCTGCCGAAGGCGAAGGACGCGGTGACCGGCTGCCCGCTGTCGAGCGCGCCCGCCTTGACCAGGCCGAGCACGCCGTCGCTGAACATCTCCGACCACAGGCCGAGGCCGCGCCGGCCAGACAGCCCGGCCAGCACGGCGTCGGGAATGGCGCCAATGCCCAGCTGCAGCGTCGCGCCGTCCCCGATGAGCGCGGCCACCCGCTCGGCGATGGTCGCGGAGATGTCCGTCGCCGCGTGCGGGGCGGGCGACGGCAGCGGCGCCGATGCCTCAATCGCGTAGTCGATGGCGTCCACGGGCAGCACGGCGTCACCGTAGGTGTAAGGGACGTGCGGGTTGAGCTGCGCGATGACTAGCCCGCCGCGGGCGCGGGCGGCCTCGATCGCGGCCGGCAGCACGTTCACCTCGGTACCCAGCGACACGGTGCCGCCCGAGGGCACCGACGTCTGCACGAGCACCACGTCCGGGGGCAAGGCGGTGGCCAGCAGCGCGGGCACCAGCGAGAGCCGGCAGGGGAAGTAACGCAGCCGGGGGCGCCCGCGCATGCCCGGCCCGATGAACGGCGACTCCAGCGTCACGCCGTCTCGGTCCGGCATGCCCGGCTGCGCGTTCAGCGCGAACAGCCGGTAGGTGGCAACGGCGGCGTCGGCGACCGCGAGGGCCTGCCACGGGGTGGCGAAATTGCCGCCGACCACGATCCGGGGAGTGCCCGCCAGCGTGCCGAGCAGCGCTGCCAGCCGCGGCTCAGGCAAGACGCGCATCGAAGCCTGCCTCCAGGTGGCGGGGACCGTTCCCCCGTCGGTAGCGATCCATGACACCAGAATGCATGACACCAGGATGCGCGCCCGACAGCACCCCGGCCGAGGGCACAAGGTCCCCAGCCGGCGGGCCCAACGCCCCTGACCGAATCCGGGCCGCGGGCCTAGCGTAGAGGGTGAATTGCAGGTCACCCTGAGGGAGGAGAGCAAGATGCCAGGAATCGTCGTCGGCATTGACGGCTCTGCCCATTCCCGCCACGCCCTGGAGTGGGCCATGAGTGAGGCCGCGCTGCGCGGCACGCCGCTCACCGTGCTGACCGTTGCGCAGATCACCACCGCGTACTGGGGGCCGGCCGCGGTCTGGTACCCGCCGCTAGACGAGGACGTCACCGAGCAGGCGCTCAAGGCGGCGCACGAAGAAGTCGGCGCCGTGCTGGACAGGCTCGGGGCGGACTCGCCGCGGTCGGTGAGCGTCAAGGCCGTCGTCGGCCTGCCCGCCGAGGAGATCCTGCGCGCGGCCGAGGACGCGGACATGATCGTCGTCGGCTCCCGAGGCGCCGGAGGCTTCCGGAAGCTGCTGATGGGCTCGGTCAGCTTGCAGGTCACCCATCACGCGCACTGCCCCGTGGTGGTCATCCCGGCCGCGGATGATGCAGCTTTCATTTCACGATGAGCGGCCGGGGGCCGTTCGCCAGGCGCGACTGGGCACTTGAGCTGCGGAGATTCACCTACGCCAGTTCGCAATGCCCAGGCGCGTCAAGGCCGTTGATGGACAATCTCCGAATCTTGCACGGCTAATGAACTCATCGAAGCGCTTCGACGATGAGGGATGGCCATGCGCTACAAGAGATCCTTGGTATTCGCGGGGACCGCGGTACTCGCGGCGGCACTGCTGGGAGCCAGCAACGCGCGCCCCGCGGCCGCGGCAACGCTGACCGACAGCGTCAGCATCAGCGCGACTGCGGGGCTGGGTACGGTCCCGGCGCACGCGATCGGGCTGAACACGGCGGTCTACGACGGCTTCATGAACGACACTGCGATCGCGCCGCTGCTCAAGGCGGCCGGCGTCAACGCGATGCGGTATCCAGGCGGCTCGTACTCCGACATCTACAACTGGCAGACGCAGACCGCCGTGGAAGGCGGTTTCGTCGCCCCCAACACGAGCTTCGCCAACTTCATGACGACGGCGAACGGCGCGGGAGCGCAGCCCATCATCACCGTCAACTACGGCACCGGCACGCCGAGCCTGGCCGCCTCGTGGGTCACCGCGGCGGCCAGCGACTCGGTCGGGTACTGGGAGGTCGGCAACGAGGTATACGGCAACGGGACCTACGGAGCCAACTGGGAAGCCGACGCGCACTGCCACACGTCACCGGGCGGGCCAGCGGTCACGATCGGCAGCGAGCCGTCGCAGACCTTCGATTGCGGCCCGGCCCAGTACGCGGCGAACGTCTTGCAGTACGAGTCGGCGATGCACGCGTCGAGCTCGAATGCCAAGGTATGCGCGATCTTGACCACCCCTGGCTTCTGGCCGGACGGGGTGACCAACTCCGAGTATCCGCAGTCGTGGAACCAGACCGTGCTCACCGCGCTCGGCAGCCAGACGCAGTGCGTCATCGTGCACTACTACCCGGGCGGGACAACCGCCGCGGGCATGCTGACCGACCCGACCGACATCGCGGGCATCGTGTCCACGCTGCGCAGCCAGCTCAGCCAGTACGCCAAGGTCGCCAGCCCGGCGAGCATCCCGATCCTGGTCACCGAGACGAACTCCACCATTGACATGGACACCCAGCCGGGCGCCCTGTTCGGCGCGGACATGTACATGACCTGGCTGGAGAACGGGGTCACCAACGTCGACTGGTGGAACGAGCACAACGGCGAGGGCACCGTCTCCACCGTCAACGGCGCCACCGACTACGGCGACCAGGGCATCTTCT
>JAICUO010000965.1 GCA_025935815.1 Streptosporangiaceae bacterium | reverse complement strand
CTCGAACATCTCCGCGCGTACGTGCACCCTGTTCGGCTACCCGGGCGTGTCGGCGGTGCGCGGCGGCGGCGTTCAGCTCGGCAGCGCGGCGGCCCGCGACACCGCCGACCCCAAGAAGGTCGTCACCCTCGGCCGGGGCGCGACCGCGCACGCGTTCCTGGTGACCGCGAACACATCGGTGTTCCCGGCGACCGCGTGCCACCAGACCACCGCCGTCGGGCTGAAGGTATTCCCCCCAAACACCACCAGCCCCGCGTTCATCGGCTTCCCCATCCCGGCGTGCGCCAAGCTTGTTATTTAAGCTATCTACCTGCTGTTTTGTGGCCTTGGCGTCGGTTCGCTTGACGGTCTTGCCGATGTCGTGCCTGGTGGCGGGGCGCTGGTTCTTCGATCCTGGGGGGCGGCCGGGGCCGGGCCTGGAGGGTTTCGGCGCGCTGGCGGGAACGGGCAGGCCCTGGCGGATGCGCCGGTAGCCCCTGCGGACCCGGGACGGGGTGAGCCGGCCGGGCGGGCAGGGCCGCTGCCAGGGCAGCCGGGTGTCGGCGGCGAGGTCGCGGGCGAGGAACAGCTGGGCGTAGGCGGCGATGACGAGCCAGGTCCAGCGGTCAGCGGCGGCGGGGTCGCGGAGCTTCGGCTTCGCCCAGCCGAGCTGCTGCTTCAGGAACCGGAACATGTGTTCTATGTCGAAGCGGCGCAGGAACGCCTGCCAGGCCCGGTTCACCTCGTCTTCGCGGGCGCCGGCGCGGGAGGACCACAGCCAGACCGGGTCGGCGTCGCGGCTTCCGGGCAGGCGGTCGACCCGGAGCCGGATGAGGGTGCCCTCGATGACGGGCAGTTCCCCCTCGTGGTCCTCCCATGCGCCGCGGTGCTCCAGCCGCTGGTGCATCCGGCTCCAGGCCATCGCCTCGGCGGTGCCGTACCGGGATGTCCCGGTCACGGTGACCGCCGCCGGGTCCGGCCAGGTCGCCGGGTCGGAGAACTCGAGCTTGTGCCCGTGCCGGGGCCGCCGGCCGCCCGTGGACCGCGGCCGTGCCGGCAGCAGCGGCGCCGGGCAGTACATGACCCGGTCAGAGCGCAGCCGCCCGGTGACGTCCAGCGGCAGGTCCGCCAGCAGCCAGGCAAGCCTGGCCAGGTCGTAGCCGGAGTCCAGGACGACGATGACGTCCGGGTCGCCTTCCTTCCACTGCCCGGACGCGATGATCCGCTCAACGACGCCGCGGAGCTGGGCGGCGGTGACCTGGGTGGCGTCGTCGGCCGGGCCGAGCCGGACCGCGTCCAGCGGCAGCGTCCACGACGAGCGCCCCGGCTCCAGGGCGGCAACCCAGGAGTACGGCCAGCCCGGGATCATCTGCGCGTTCCCCTTCCCCCGCGCGTACGTGTGGCAGAACAGCCGCTCCGGGCTGGTCTCCGCGTCCGGGCGCAGCCAGTTCGAGACATCGGCTGCCAGCCGGATCCGCCCGTCGTCCCAGGCCGGGAGCGGACCGCGTCCAGCGCCAGCCGCAGCCGGCCGATCACGACGTCGCCGCTGTTCAGCGCATCGAAGACCCCGCCGTGGCCGCGGCGGCACTCCGGCTCCAGCGACAGCTGCGCGAGCATCAGCACCCGCTCCTGCCCGCACGCCAGCGCGTCCGCCACGTCGAACAGCGCGTCCCGGCGCAGGCCGAAGGAGAAGTACAGCTCGCGCCGGAACCGGGCCAGCCGCCCCGCTGCGACCCTTGCCCCATCCACGTCTCCGCTCCCGTTCCAGGACATAATGAAAGCCATCAGCCGCCGCCTCGGTGTCTTCAGGATCTGTGGTAGGAACCCGAAGATCATCCGGCGGCGGCTGTCTCACGTCACCACGCCACGCCGGTACAGCACAAGCAACTCAGGACGATCCAGGAAACAAGGGTTAAATAACAAGGTCAGGGGTTGCGGCGCTCCTGGATCGCGGAGTGCTCGGCGG
>JAICUO010000443.1 GCA_025935815.1 Streptosporangiaceae bacterium | reverse complement strand
GGACCAGCTCACGGTCATGCTCGGGCAGCCCGACGAGGTCATGCTGCTGGACAGCGCGAGCCTCGAGGTTCGGCAGCTGCCGTTCGCCCTTGCCGCACAAGGACTTCGGCTGCTGGTGATCGACACCGGGCAGCGCCACGCCAACGCCGACGGCGGCTCCGCCGACCGGCGGGCGGCCTGCGAGCGGGCCGCGCGACTGCTCGGCGTCCCCTCCCTGCGCTACATCACGGTCGACAAGCTGGCCCGGGCCGGGGAGCTCCTCGATGAAGTCACGTTCCGGCGGGCCCGCCACGTCGTCACCGAGAACGCCCGCGTCGAAGAGGCGGTCGCCGCCCTGCGCGCGGGCAACCCCGCCACCGTCGGCCCGCTGATGACCGCCTCGCACGCCTCGATGCGCGACGACTTCGCCATCACCACCCCGGCCCTGGACCTCGCGGCGGAGACGGCGCTGCGCGCCGGCGCCCTCGGCGCGCGCATGACCGGCGGCGGCTTCGGCGGCTCGGTGATCGCGCTGATCCCGGAGGGCGCCGCCCCGGCGGTCGGCCAGTCCGTCCGCGACGCCTTCGCCGCGGCGGCCCTGCCCGCCCCCGCGATCCAGCCGGCCACCCCCAGCGCGGGCGCCCGCCGCGAGTACCCCACCGTGCCGTTACCACCGCGTCCCGTCCGTCGCGGGGCGCCCTTCAGGCGAGTTCCAGCAGAAGCTCGACGAGCTCGGCGGGGCGGTTGGCGAGGATCATGTGGTTGGTGTCGATCTCGCGGTAACGCCACGCGGGCGAGGAGGCGGCGTGGTCGGCGGCCCGCCAGAACGGGCTGCCCGGGCCGTCCGGCCCGGCGGGACCGGACGGGTCCGGGCGCGGGTCGGCGGTCGCCTTGACGTAGGTGCGGGTGAAGGGGTAGGACTCCAGTGGCTTGGACAGCCGGACCGGCTCGCTGAAGCAGCGGACTGGGTGCTTGACGCGGCGCTCGGCGTTCCACTTGGCTTCCGCGGAGTCTTCGTACTCCCGGAACGGGAGCTCGATCAGCCACTGGTCGCCCTTGCCCGGCCCGACGGCGGCGGCTCCGTACCCGGCCTGCGTGAGGTCGTTCAGCGCCTGCCCGTCCGCTGGCACGAACGCGTCCAGGTACACCAGGTGGGAGACCCGGTCGGCGATGTGCTCCAGCGCTCCGGTCACCACCATGCCGCCGTAGGAGTAGCCCAGCAGCACGATGTCCCGCAGGTCCTCGTACGTCACCGCGTTCACGACGTCCGTGACGTGCGTCGTCAGGTCCACCTGGGGGCTGGACAGGTGCACCCGCTCGCCGAGGCCGGTCAGGCTCGGGCTGTACACGTCGTGCCCCGCCGCCAGCAGCGGCCTGCGTACCGTCCGGAACCCGTACGACCCGCCCCACGCCCCATGCACCAGTACGAAGATCGCCATGTCCGGACGTTAGCGCCCCTGCGCCCCGGCGTCCATGTGCCCGGCGACCGTCTGCGGGCCATCGCGGTTGTGCTGCCATGCGCCCGCGTCGCGTCAGGCGCGGGGGGACCCCGGGCTTCCCCCGGGCCCCGTGCCCGGCGCTAGCTGGCCAGCGGCGCCGCCTCCACCGGATCGGCGGCGGGCGCCGGGGCGCCGCGCAGCACGCGCAGGGCATCGGCGGGCAGGTAAACGTGCACCGGGGTGCCCTGGGCGAGTTCGGTGCGCTCACCATCGTTCGGCAGCAGCGACTGCAGCGAGGTGCCGTTGGCCAGCCGCAGCATGACCTGCGTGGTCGCGCCGAGGAACACGACGCGCTCGACGAGGGCCGGAACGCGGTTGTCGCCCGGGGAGCCGTGCGGCTCCACCCGGACCCGCTCGGGCCGGATCACCGCGTGCGCGGACCCGGCGGCCCCGCCGGGCGCCTCCCCGTGCGCCGTGAGCACGGCCTCGCCGAGCTGGACGGGGAAGCGGGAGCCGCTCGGGCGCTCCGGGAAGGTGACCTCCATGAGGTTGGCCGCCCCCAGGAAGTCCGCGACATAGGCGTCGGCCGGCTCGTCGTAGACCTCGCGGGGCGTCCCGAGCTGGACGATCTTCCCGGAGTGCATGACGGCCAGGCGGTCAGACATGGTCAGCGCCTCCTCCTGGTCATGCGTGACGTACAGGAACGTGATGCCGACGCGCTCTTGCAGCGCCTTCAGCTCGACCTTGAGCGAGCGGCGCAGCTGGGCATCCAGCGCGCCCAGCGGCTCATCGAGCAGCAGCACCGACGGGCGCAGGACCAGCGCCCGGGCCAGCGCGATCCGCTGCTGCTGGCCGCCGGACAGCTGGGCCGGGCGCCGTCGCGCGAACTTCGCCATCGACACCAGGTCAAGGGCGTCGTTGACGCGCTTGTTCAGCTCGTCCCTGGTGACCCGCTGGTGCTTCAAGCCGAACGCCACGTTGTCGAACGCGGTCAGGAACGGGAACAGGGCATAGCTCTGGAAGACGGTGTTGACGTTGCGCCGGTGCGCGGGCAGCCCGCTGACGTCGGCGCCGTCCAGCTTGATCGTGCCGGAGGTCGGCTGCTCAAAGCCGGCGATCAGCCGCAAGGTCGTGGTCTTGCCGCAGCCGGACGGGCCCAGCAGGGAGAAGAACTCGCCGCTGGCGACGGAAAGGCTGATGTCGTCCACCGCGGGATGATCACCGGCGCCGAACCGCTTCGTCAGGCCGGCTAGCTCGATGCTGCCACCACCGGGGGCGGTACCTGACATGGGGCTTACCTTTCAGTCGGTGGGATGAACCCCAGCTGCCCGGCCGCGAAGGCCAGTGCAAGGTCATAAGCGCGCACGGGCGGGACATCAGGATCTTCCAGCGCGATCTGCACCGCCATGCCGTCAAGGAGGGCCGAGAGCGTCAGCGCGAAGTCATCGGCGTCGACGGCCGCGAACTCGCCGGCCGCCTGGCCAGCCAGGACGATGTCCCGGATGGCGTGCCGCCAGCGCACGTCGAACTCGTGCCGCACGCTCGCCACGCCAGGGTTGCGCGGGGACAGCGCCCACAGGTCCAGCCATAGCCGCCACTCGCCGCGCTCGCCCGGGTCGTCGCTCGGCAGACAGGTCATCGCGATCATCTCGGTGAGCTGCCCGGCGGCGTCCGGGATCTCCTCCAGCCGCTTGACGCCGGCCGCGTACCAGGAGTCCTCCGAGTAGCGCAGGGCCTCGGTCAGCAGGGCGTCGCGCGTCTTGAAGTAGTAGATGACCAGCGCGGGGCTCGTGCCCGCGCGCTCGGCGACGTCGGTGATCCGGGTGTCGGCGTACCCGCGCTCCACGATGACGTCGATGGCGGCCAGCAGGAGCTGCTCGCGGCGATCTTCGAGTGGCATCGTCACCTCTCTTCAGGCTCTTCAGGCCTTGAACCCGATCGTAACAGGAATCTAGACTGAATGTTCAGTCAATGCTGTAGTGCGGCCCTGGCTGGCGCGGCCGGCGCCGCGCCCGAAGGAAAGCACTGACGTATCGGAAAGCAGAGCCGGAGGGTGCCCCGATGCCAGCACTAACGTATGACGCCATTGTCGTTGGCGGCGGGCATAACGGGCTAGTCGCCGCCGCCTACCTGGCCAGGTCCGGGGCTCGGGTGCTGGTCCTGGAGGCGCGCGACGCCGTCGGCGGGGCGGCGACCACCGAGGCCCCGTGGCCGGATGCCCCGCAGTTCCGGGTCACCCGGCTGTCGTACGTGATGTCGCTCATGCCGCCGACGATCCTGCGCGACCTGTCGCTGGAGGCGCACGGGTACAAGGTCTTCCCGATGGGGCCGTACTACCAGGCCTATCCCGAGGGCGGCTCGCTGACCCTGTACGAGGAGGAGTCGCGGCGCGCCTACGACGAGATCGCCCGCTGGTCGCCGGCCGACGCCGAGGCCTATCCCCAGTGGAACGCGTGGCTGGGCGGGCTCGCCGACGTGCTCGGCCCGCTGCTGCTCACCGTGCCGCCGCGGCTGGGGTCGCGGGCACCGCGCGACCTGCTGGCGACGCTGCGGCTGGCCTGGCGGCACCGCGGGCTGAATGTCCGCACGATCGCGGACGTGACCCGGCTGATGACCATGTCGATCGCCGACCTGCTCGATGACTGGTTCATCTCGCCGCAGCTCAAGGGAGCGCTCGCGGTCAACGGGGTGATCGGGACCTGGGCCGGGCCGTATGAGCCGGGCACCGCGTACGTCATGGCGCACCACTCGATCGGCGACGTCGGCGACGGCAAGCTCGGCGGCTGGGGATTCCCCGAGGGCGGCATGGGCGCGGTCGCCAAGGCCATCGAGTCGGCCGCGCGGTCGTTTGGCGCCGAGGTCAGGGTCGGGGCGCGGGTGGCGCGGGTGGTGACCTCCGGCGGGCGCGCGGCGGGCGTGGTCCTGGCCGACGGGACGGAGATCCGGGCGAAGGTGGTCGTCACCTCGCTGCACCCGCGCACCGCGTTCCTGGAGCACGTCGGCGCGGAGAACCTGCCCGACGACTTCGTGGCCGACATCGCGAACTGGAAGACCCGCTCCGGCGTGGTGAAGGTGAACCTCGCGCTGGCGGAGCTGCCCGGCTTCACCGCCAACCCGGGGACCACGCTGGCCGAGCACCACACCGGGTCGGTGGAGATGGCCCCGTCGATGGAGTACATCGAGCGGGCGTTCATCGACGCGCGCGAGGGCCGGCCCGCCGCCCGGCCGTTCACCGACGGGGTGATCCCGACCGCGTTCGACCGGACGCTCGCGCCCGAGGGGTCCCACATCATGTCGCTGTTCACCCAGTGGGTGCCGTCATCGTGGGCCGGCGAGCCGCACCGCGCGGAGCTGCAGGCCTACGCCGAGCGGGTCATCGACACCTACAACGAGGTCGCGCCGAACTTCAAGTCCTCGATCCTGCACATGGACGTCGTGGGCCCCTACGAGATGGAGCACGACTACGGCCTGGTCGGGGGGAACATCTTCCACGGCGAACTGTCGGCCGAGCAGCTGTTCCACATGCGCCCCGCGCCCGGCTTCGCCGACTACCGGACGCCCGTCCCGGGCTTGTACTACGCGAGCTCGGCGACCCACGCTGGCGGCGGCGTCTGCGGCATCCCCGGCCTGCAAGCCGCCGCGGCCGCCATCGGCGACCGCCGCCGCGCGGTGCGCACGCGTGGGTGACCCGCTCGCGGTGATGCTGGAGGCCCGGTCGGTCGCGCTCGTGGGCGCGTCGCCGCGGCCCGGCAGCCTCGGCGCGCGGATGATCGCCGAGATGGGGCGATCGCCGGCGCGCCCGCGCACCTACCTGGTCAACCCCCGGCACGCATCGATCGGCGGCGCCCGCTGCCACCCGGCGCTGGGGGCGCTACCGGAGGCGGTCGACCTGGCGCTGTTCGCGGTGCCGGACGCCGCGCTCCCGGACGCGGTGGCGGCCGCCGTGGCGGCCGGGGCGCGCTCGGGGCTGGTGTTCGGATCGGCGGCCGGCGTGCGCGACCGTATCGCCGCGGTCGCCGGGCCCCGGATGCCGCTGTGCGGGGCGGGGTGCATGGGGTTCGTGAACGTGGCCCGCGGGCTGCGGGCGGTCGGTTACCTGGAGGCCGACCCGCTGCCGGCCGGGCCGGTGGCGCTCGTCACGCACTCGGGGTCGGTGTTCTCCGCGCTGCTGCGAACGCGGCGCGCCTTCGGGTTCACCGTCGCCGTCTCCTCCGGGCAGGAACTGGTGACCACGGCGGCCGAGTACGCCAGGTACGCCCTGACCCTCCCGGAGACGAAGGTGCTCGCGCTGGTCCTGGAGACGGTGCGCTCCGGCCCGCTGCTGCGCTCGGTGCTGGCGGAGGCGGCCGCCGGGGACGTCCCGGTCGTGCTGCTGCCCGCGGGCTTCTCCGGCGCCGGCCGGTCGCTCGTGGCGGCCCACTCGGGGCGCTGGCGGCCGGGTCCGGCGCGTGGGAGGCGCTGGCCTCCGCCTACGGCGCGCACCTGGTCGGGGACCTGGCCGAGATGGCCGACACCCTGGAGCTGTTCTGCGCGGGGCGCCGCGCCCCCGCGTCCGGCGGGCTCGCGACCGTCCATGACTCGGGCTTCGAGCGCGCTCATGTCGCGGACATCGCCGCTGAGCTCGGCGTGCCCTTCGCGGATGTCTCCCCGGAAACCCGGGCCCGGCTCGCGGCCGTCCTCGACCGCGGACTCGAGCCCGGCAACCCGCTGGACCTGTGGGGGACCGGGCGCGACACCGAGGCGCTGTTCACCGAGGCGCTGACGGCTTTCGCTGATGACCCCGCGGTCGGCGCGGTCGCGCTCGCCGTTGACCTCGTCCATGAGTATGACGGTGACCAGTCATACCCGGACGCCGTGCTCGCGGCGGCCGCCGGGACCACCAAGCCGGTGGCGGTGCTGGCCTCCGTGCCCGCCGCGATTGACGCCGACGTCGCCGCGAGGCTGCGCGCTTCGGGGGTGCCGGTGCTGGAGTCGGCCCGCGGCGGGCTGCGGGCGCTGCGGCACCTGCTCGGCCACGGGGCCGGGCCCGTCACCGGCGGCGGCCAGCTTCCGCCCGCCAATCGTGAGCGCCAGGCCCGCTGGCTGACGGCGCTCACCTTTTTATTTAACCTGCTTGCCTGCGGGTCTCCTTCTTCGGTTCTTCGCGCTTGACGGTTTTACCGATGTCATGACGGGTGGCGGGCCGCTGGTTCTTCGAGCCTGCGGG
>JAICUO010000845.1 GCA_025935815.1 Streptosporangiaceae bacterium | reverse complement strand
CGCCTCCCCCCCCCGCCGGCGGCGGCTTTCGGGGGGGGCCTCGCCCCCCCCCCGCTCCTCCCCCTCCACAAAACCGCCGCCCCCCCCCCCTTTTTTTCCCCCCGCCCCCGGCGCCGGCTAGCGCTCGGGGCGCTCGGGGCTGCTACTGCTGCTACTGCTCGTAATACTCGTCGATGACCTGCTCGCTGGCGCGCGGGGTGGGCACGTGCTGGACGACGACGGTCTCTGGCTCCTCATCGAGCGGGGTGGGCGCCTCCGCGAGGCCCGCCCGCACCGCCGAGGTCCCGGGGTTGGTCTTGACGTACGGCGGGACGTCGCGCTCCTCGGTGATCACGGTCGAGCCGGGCAGCGTGCGCCGGCGGCGCACCAGGAACTGCCGGCCGCCCCAGCCTCGGCTGCGCAGGTACAGCCCGACGACTCCCACGATGATGCACACGTAGCCGGCCGTGTGGAGGTTGAGGAATGGCGTGTTGGCCGTCACGGCGAAGGCCAGGATGGCGCCGAGGGTGAGGAGCGCCAGGCAGGCTCCCGTTCTCATGGTGGCTGTCCTTTCTAACGGGGGAGGGAGACGGCGCGATTCGCGGTCACTACGCGTCGTTGGCTAGGTCAAGCCCGGATCCGGCCTCGCTGTCCACGAGGCGGCTGCGCAGGTGCGCGAGCGCCCGGGCCAGGAGCCGGGACACGTGCATCTGGGAGATGCCGAGCCGGGCGCCGATCTCGGCCTGGGTGAGGTTGCCGTAGAAGCGCATGACGAGGATGCGCTGCTCTCGCTCGGGGAGCTCGGCCCAGTGGGTGGCGACGGACTCCATGTCAATCGCGTTGTCGAACTCGGGGTCCTCCTCGCCCATGACGTCGCCGAGGTGGGCCGGGTCGTCCCGGTCGGCCAGCGGCGCGTCGAGGGAGTAGGCGGTGAACACCATGTCCGCCTGGCGTGCTTCCAGCAGGTCCTCGGGGGTGACCCCGAGCCGCTCGCACAGCTCGCCGTCCTCCGGGACCCGGCCGAGCTCATGGGTGAGCACCTCGGTCACCTTGCGCAGCTCGAGCAGGAGCTCCTGCGCGGACCGGCGGACGTGCACCTGCCACCGCTTGTCGCGGAAGTGCCGCTTGATCTCGCCGCTGACGCACGGCAAGGCGTAGGCGGCCAGGCCGTTACCGTAGGCGGGATCGTAATTGTTGATCGCCTTGAGCAGCCCGACGTAGCCCACCTGCATCAGGTCCTCGACCGGCTCGGGGCTGCCGCGGTACTGGCGCACGCACGAGCGCACGAGCTTCTCATTCCGCGCGACCAGGATCTCGCAGGCGACCGACCGCTGCTCGCTATCTGGCGCGTACTGCCGGAATCGGATCAGCAGCTCATCGTCGGACATCGCGGCAAGCAGGGAGCGCAGTTCGGGTCCGTGATCTACCACTGGCTCGCAACCGGTTCGCATCGCCTTCTCCATCTGACTCGCGGGTACGTCTGAACCTGAGAATGCCCTCCTGTCAGCGGATAAACGTAAAGTAATGTGACGTACGCCACATAACGTTCCCGGTACGTCCCTCGCGGCATTCATATCGTCATACGCACGGGTGACACCAATAGCGGCAAAGTTCTGCGCCCCGGTGGTACGGTTTGTGCCATCGCGGGGCGTCGTGACATCGGGAGGGGTGATCATGGCGGGCAGCGGGGACTTTCGCGCTCGCCTCGGCTCCAGTGCGGTCCTGCCTGAGCCTGACGTGCTGAGGATGCTGGACCAGGTCGCCGAGTTCGTCATGCTCGCGCGCCCGGTACGAGACGACAGCGGGCGGCTGGCCGGCTTTCGGGTGGACCACCTTAGCCCGGCGCTCGCGGCCGATGAGGCTGGCCGCGGTGGCGCCGAAGGCCTGCTCGCCGCCGGGAGCCTTTCCGGCCTGGCGGCATCCGTGCTGGCCAGCGGCCAGGCGGTCTTCGTGCCGGGCCCGGCCGACGGCCTGCTGAGGGCCGCGAACGCCGCCGACCTGCGCGCCGCGCCCTTCGGTGACGGGGTGGTCTTCACCTGGCGTACCGGCACCGGCCATCCCGGGCTCGCCGGCCCGGACACCGCCGGCCCGGGCACCGCAGAAGACACCGACGCCGAGCTCGCCACCCGGCTGCAGCGGTCGGTCATCGTGCCCGATGCCCCCCTGGACTCCCGGCTGGCCAAGGACGCGGGACTGGACATCGCCGTCCGGTACCGGCCAGCCGGCACCGACCGGGGGGCCGGCGACTGGTATGACGTCATGCCCATGCCCGGCGGGGACCTGCTCCTGGTGGTCGGCGATATCGCCGGGCACGGCGTGGCCGCCGTCACCGCCATGGTCGGCGCCCGCCGGGCGCTGCGCGGGCTGGCCGATACCGGAGCCAGCCCGGCGGAGTTGCTGCGCCAGCTCAACTACGGGGCCTGCCACCTCACCGACGGCCTCACCGGGACGGTGATCTGCGGCCGGTACAACCCCGACCGCCGCGAGCTGCGGTGGGCCCGGGCCGGGCACCTGCCCCCGGTCCTGGTGCGCGACGGCGCGGCCACCACGCTGCCGTTGCCGGAGGGAATGCTCCTGGGCGCAGACCCGGCCGCCGAGTACGCGGAGGTAACGCTCGGGCTGCGGCCCGAGGACACGCTGCTGTTCTTCACCGACGGCCTGATCGAGCGGCGCGCGGCGTCAATCAGCGACGTGCTCGCTGAACTGGCGGTCACGGCGCAGCCGGGCGGGCCAGACGCCGAGGCTCACGCCAGCCGGATCGTGGCGGGCGCCGCCTCCGATACCGGCGACGACGCCTGCCTGGTGGTCATCCGCGTCCTGTGAGGGCCCGCGGGGCGGGGCGACTGCGCTTCTAGACAACTGCGCTTCTAGACAACTGCGCTTCTAAACAACAGTGACGCGCTGGCGGTCCCAGAAGCGCAGCTGGCGGCAGCGG
>JAICUO010000405.1 GCA_025935815.1 Streptosporangiaceae bacterium | reverse complement strand
TCCGCGACCTGCTCGTCGGCGCCACAGGGCGGCGGGCACGATCGCGCGTCGTAGTCAGCCCGGGCCTCCTCGATCTCGCCGAGATGCTCGTCGGCCCAGGAGACAAGCTGTCCGATCGTCTCCAGCAGCGTCCGGCCCAGCGTGGTGAGCTCGTAGTCGACGCGGGGCGGCACCGAGGCGTGAACCGTCCTGGTGACGATGCCGTCGCGCTCAAGCCCGCGCAACGTGACGGTTAGCATCCGCCCGGTGATTCCCTCGATCCCGCGGTGCAGCTCGCTGAAGCGCCGCGGCCCCTCGCCGAGCCGGTCCACCACGAAGATGGCCCACTTGTCGCCGATCCTGCCCAAGACCATACGGACCCGGCAGGAGGACGGGGATGACGGCTGTGCGGTGTCAATGGAGAATGTCCCCGAGCGCTCCGTTCCGTCTCCTGTTGCCGCCATGTAATCCAGGTTACGCGCTTGACGCGCGGGACGATAGTGCTTGACCATTCAAGCAGTCGTGGTTACTATAAAGAACTAACACACCAGCGCGTACCATCGTGCCGTGTACTTCACGCACCACATAGCTACAGCGTCGTAACACCATCCTGGAGGCATCATGACGGACATCCCTGGCTACATCGCCGGCACGTGGGCGATTGACCCGGTCCACTCCGAGGTTTCGTTCGTCGTTCGGCACATGGCGGTCAGCAAGGTCCGCGGCCGCTTCGACAAGTTCGAGGGCACCATCGTGACCGGCGAGGACCCGCTGTCCTCATCCGTCACCGCCACGATCGACGCCACCTCGATCAGCACCGGCCAGGAGCAGCGTGACGCGCACATCCGCAGCGCCGACTTCTTCCACGTCGAGGACCACCCGAGCTTCACCTTCGTCTCCACCGGCGTCAAGCCGGACGGCGACGACTACCTGCTCGACGGCGAGCTCACCATCCGCGGCGTCACCAAGCCGGTCAGCATGACCCTCGAGCTCGGTGGCTTCGGCCCGGATGCCTTCGGCGGCACCCGCGCCGGGTTCTCCGCCAAGACCGAGATCAACCGCCACGACTTCGGCGTCAGCTTCAACGGCCCGATCCCTGGCGTTCCCGGCGGCGTCATCGTCAGCGACAAGGTCACCATCCACCTGGAGATCGAGGGCGTGCTGCAGTAGTTTGCTTGCGGGTAAAACCAATCCCCCAGACCCCCTGCGGAAGACCGAGGTAGTCACCGGGGGCAGCCCAGATCGGGTCGTCCCCGGCCTAACTCCGGATCACTTGGCATGTTTTTTGAGGTAGTCGAGGTACAGGGGGCGCAGGGCATCGGCCTCGGCGCCCTCGCCGGAGCCGATCGCGTCCGCCAGCAGCGCGTGCACCTGGGTCAGGTCCCGCCCGGCTTCCTCCGGGTCGCCTTCGAGTTCCGCGGCGGCCGGGAGGACCCGGAGCAGGTCCCACAGGAACCGCACGTCGCCGTGGCGGAGCGCGCGATGGATGGCCATGTCGTGCAACTCACGCGAGGAAAGCTCGTCAAGATCGGTCTCCACGGCAGGACTCTACCGGGAGCCGCGCTGGCCGCCTACCGGCGGACGGCCCTGACCGCCATGGTGACCATGGGCAGGGTGAAGGGGCCGTTGGCGGTCTCTGGCCGTGACGCCAGGTATCCGGCGACCTCCGCGAGCAGCGACGACCGCTCGGCGGGCGCCATTACCAGGAGCCGCGAGTGAGTCGCCAGCAACGCCACCAGCGAGTCAGCCGTGCGCGCCTGCCCGTGCGCGAACTCGGCCCGCTCGGCCGGGCCGAACAACTCCAGCCCGAACTGGTCCACGCGGAAGTCGGCGGCCTCGGCCCGGCGGCGGCTCAGCGACGGCGCGGCCGCGTCCCGCGCGATCGACTGCATTCCGGCCACCCACTCAACCCGGTCGTCATCGGCGTTCCACAGCCCCGCCAGCGGCCCGCCACTCACCAGGACCCGCGCGATCTCCGGGACAGCCCGGCCCATGTCGAACCAGTGCATCGCCTGCCCGCACAGCACCGCGTCCGCCGAGGCGTCCGGCAGCGGGATCTCCTCCGCGGTGCCTCGCAGTGCCCGCGCCCGGGGGAAGCGGCGGCGTAGCTCACCCAGCATGTCCAGGTCGGGCTCGACGGCGGTGACGGTCGCGCCCAGGCTGAGCAGCACCTCGGTCAGCTTGCCGGTGCCCGCTCCCAGGTCCAGCACGCGAAGGCCGGCGGCCGGGCCCGGCGCGGCGGCCCTGACCGCCCCCCTGGATGAGCCAAGCGCCCACCGCACGGCGGCTCGCGGGTAGTCCGGGCGATGGTCGGCATATGCCCCGGCGACCGCGCCGAACGACGAGCCGCGCCGAAGTCTCTCTTCCTCATCCACGGCCCCACCCTATTCTTGGCAGCGTGATTCAAGGCAGCGAGCAGGCAGTCGACACTAGCGTCCCGAGCCTCGCCCGGGCCTATGATCACCTGCTCGGCGGGCGCGCTAACTTCGCGGCCGACCGGGCACTGGCCCGGCAATGGCACGAGCGCTACCCCCGGGCCGGAGAACTACTGGACCTATCCCGAACGTATGTGACCGCCTGCTGCACGCGACTGTCAGTCGCTGGGATCGGCCAGTTCATCGACGTGGGATCCGGCCTGCCCACTGCCCCCAGCCTGCACACGGCGGTCCGGCTAAGCACGTCACGGGTCGTCTACGTTGACCGTGACCCCGGCGTCGTGGCCCACGCCCGCACCCTGGTGCCGGCTCGCTCCGTCACCGTCATGACCGGGGACCTGCTCGAGCCGGAGGCCCTGTTGTGGTCGCTGCGCTCGCACGCTGACCTGGCGCGGCCCGCCTGCCTGGTGCTGGCCCTGGTCATCCAGGCACTGCCCGACCTGGGGACCGCCCGTGCCGTGGTCGACGTGCTGGTGCGCGCGCTCGCGCCCGGCAGCCACGTCATCGTGACCGCGGGCGGCGGCACCGCTGGCCGGCTCCCGGACACCGTCGCCGGGGCCGACTTGTCGGCCACGGAGGTGGCGGCGTTCCTAGCCGGGCTGGACGTCGTCCCGCCCGGCGTCGAAGAGGGCTTGCTCTTGCGCGGGACCGGGCGCAAGCCGGGCGACGGCGGCCGCGGGTGATGGACCAGGTCGCCGCCGGAGTCTTCGTGACGACCAGCCCGGTGTACCTGACGACGACCACGATCGTCGTCGGCGGGGACGGCGGGTGCCTGCTGATCGACCCGGCGCTGACTCCGGCCGAGCTAGCCGGCCTGGGGGAGTGGCTGGCCGCCTCCGGACTCCGCCCGGCCCTGGGATGGTCCACCCACCCCCACTGGGACCACGTGCTGTGGAGCCGCTCACTGGGCACCGACGCCCCGCGCTACGCCACGGCCAAGGCGGTCATGGCCGCCGGGGCGGCTCGTGAGGGCCTGCTCGCGGAGGCGGAAGCCGCAGCTCCCGGGCATGATCCGGGCCTGGTTGGCCGGATGGCGCCCGTGCCCGGCCCGGGACCGGCGATTGCCTGGGACGGGCCGCGCGCCGAGCTCATCGAGCACGACGGCCACGCCCCCGGGCACGCCGCGATCTGGCTGCCAGAGGCCGGGGTCCTGGTGGCGGGCGACATGCTGTCCGACGTGGAGATCCCGCTGCTCGACATGGCCGCCGCCGACCCGCTCGGCGACTACCGCGCGGGCCTGGACCGGCTGGCCTCGGTGCCAGGCATCCGGTCGCTGGTACCCGGGCACGGCCACCTCGGCGATGCGGCGGCGATGCGCGCCCGGGTGGCGATGGACGTCACCTACCTCGACGCGGTCCAGGCCGGCCGGGAACCCGGCGATCCCCGCCTGCTCGGTCCGAGTGCCGCCTGGTTGCGCGCGGAGCACGCGCGCCAGCTGGCGATTACCCGGCCGGCTCCAGGACGAAGACCGGGATGAGGCGGCCGGTCTTCTTCTGGTAGTCGGCGTAGGGCGGAAAGGCGGCAACCGCGCGGTCCCACCAGGCCGCCCGCTCCTCGCCGGTGAGCTCGCGGGCGACCATGTCCTGCCTGCGGCCGCCGTCTTGCAACTCCACCCGCGGGTTCACCCGGAAGTTGTTCACCCACAGCGGATCCTGCGGCGCTCCGCCCTTGGACCCGACCGCGGCGTAACGTCCCTGGTGCTCAACCCGCATCAGCGGCGTCTTGCGCACCTTGCCGCTCTTGGCGCCGAGGTTGGTGATCACCACCACTGGCAGGCCGGTATCCCGCAGCGTGGTGCCTTGCGTTCCGCCGGAGCCCTCGTACTCATCGACCTGGTCCCGGACCCACTGAGCGGGGCTGGGCTCGTACTCTCCCTGTACTGGCATGTCGATCCCTAACACCGCCACCATTGACCGGAATTCCAGCCGAGCCGGGTCCCGCGTACCCACGCGCGGCCCCATCTCCAGTTCAGGAGATCCTCCCACCGGGGAAGGCTAGGCACCAGTGCCCAGTTCACCGGATGAGGCCGGTGAACACATCGCTGTTGCCGTTCTGCGAGGCCGTCGCCGGCGGCGTCGCCGGCGGCGTCAGCTTCTCCGCGGGAGCGGCGGGCGCGGGGATGCTGGGCATCGCCGTGGGCCGTTCCACCGTAGGCCTGGCCGCGGATGAGGCGGCCTTCCTGGCGGGCTTGGCGGCCTTCTTGGCGGGCTTGGCGGCACTGGCCTTAACCGCGGCCGGCTTGGCGGCACTGGCCTTGGCGGAGCTCGGCTTGGCGGCCGCGGACTTCGGCTTCGCGGTGGCGGCCTTCGCCGTGCTCGCCCGGCCAGCGCTCCTGGCCCCGTTGGTGGTCGGCTTGTCCGCGGGCTTGCTCGCCCTCGCGGCGCCGGCCTTGGCGGTGCTTGCCTTCGCGGTGCTTGCCGTGCCGGTGCCTGCCTTCGTTGTGGCCGGCTTGACCGTCCGCGCCGCCGCGGTGCGGGTCGCGGTGGCCTTCGCCGCGGTCCTGGCCGCCCCCGTGGCGGGCTTGGCCGTCGTCGCCTTGGCGGTGCTTGCCTTCGTGGTGGCCGGCCGGCTCCGCGCGGTCGCCGTCCCGGCCTTCTTGGCCGCCCTGGCCCGCGCGGGCGAGGTCGGCCTGGCCGCCGTGCGGCTCCGGGCGGCTGCGCTACCGCGAGGGGTGCCGGCCGCGCCCGTGGCCCGGCGCGCAGCGCTGGTGGAACTGCGCGCAGCGCTGGCCTTGGCGGGCGCTGACGCCGTCACCGCCGACATGGCCTTGGCCGCGTCGGTGAGCGACTTGACCGCCGACTCCATCGCCTTGCTGGCCGTGCTGATCGCCTGCAGCGCGGTCGTCATCGTCTTGGCCGAGGACGTCGCCTTGGTGGCCGCGGTGTTCAGCTTCGTCGCCGCCGAGGTCACCTTGGTAGCCGCCGCCGACACCGCCCTCGGCGTGGTCGCCGAGGTCGCGCGGCCTGCCGACGCGCGGGCCGTGGTAGCCCGGGCGGTGGTCGCCCGCGGGCCGGACGCGCGGGTGGCCGTGGTCGCGGCGGCTCGCTTGGCGCTGGCGCGCGCGGTGGCCGGCTTGGCAGCCCCCTTGGCGGTCGCGGGCCTGGTCCTCGCGCGCTTGGCGCTCGAGCTGGCCGGCTTGACGGCAGCCTTCTTCGTCGCAGTCGCGGCCTTCGCGGTGCTCGCCTTGGCCGGGCTTGACTTCACAGTGGTTGTGGGCACTGATCTTCCCCCCCGATCTGGATCAGATACGGGGAGTCTCATTCCACTCACGCAGAGTTTTACACATCGTTGTCTAGTGGAAGCGATCAGTACCGAGCTGGAAAGGCCCTGGAAAGCTGCCCGCGAGCCGTCGGGCAAGCGCGCCTGTCGCGTCGGGATGACAGGATTTGAACCTGCGGCCCCTTGACCCCCAGTCAAGTGCGCTACCAAGCTGCGCCACATCCCGGTGCCCGCCGATTGCCGGCTGGCGTGCACAACCTTAGCGCATCGCGGACACCGTTCGGAAATCACTTCGCGGGCGCCGGCGCGCAACCGAACCAGGCGCAGGCGCGTTTTAACTTACGGACGGGATGGTGAGGAGCGGGGCATGGCTTCCTACGGGGATGCGGGAACCTTCGGAGACATCGCGGACACGGCGCCGCTGCCGCAGCTCGCGGGGGCCGGCCAGCGGCGCCGGTTCCGCGTGCTCCGTCGCCTGACCTTCACGATCGGATCGCTGCTGGCGTGCCTGGTGATCGCGTTCTGCGGGCTGCTCCTGCTCACCCCGTCCGCCAGCCAGGCGCCGCAGCTGGCCGCCGCGCTGGCGAACGAGCGCGGCATCGCCTACCCGGGGCCGCCGGCCCCGGCGGCCTTCTCCCGGCCGCTGGTGGCGACCGAGGACCAGCGGTTCTACTCCGACGTCGGCGGCGAGGACCCGATCGGGCTGGCGAGAGTCGCCGCCGGGGCGGTGACCGGCGCACCTGACCAGGGCGGGGCCACGCTGGAGTTGCAGCTCGCCAAGCTGCTGTACGTCGGCGCCGACTCCGCCAGGCATCACACCCTGCCGGGCAAGCTGACCGAGATCGCCCTGGCCTTCAAGCTCGACCTGACCTACGGCAAGCCCGAGATCCTGCGCCTGTACGCCGAGGTCGCCTACTACGGGCACGGCTTCTATGGCCTGGCCGCGGCCAGCTGCGGCTACTTCGGCCGTCCGCCATCGGCGCTGACCGTTACCCAAGGCGCCATGCTCGCCGGCGTCGTCAACGCGCCGACGGCCGACGACCCCATCAGCGCCCCGGTGCAGGCGCATGCCAGGCTCGCGCATGTCATCGACCGGATGGTCGCGGTCGGCGACCTGACCCCGGCTCAGGGGGTAAGCGCCCTGAACGCCCCTCTCGGGCTCACGCGGGTCCGCGGCCCGAATTGTTAAGCCTGGGTCAGGGGCCGATGCTAGCTGGCAGCTTCGGGCTCCAGCTGCTCCAGCGCGGCGCCGGACGGGGTAGCCAGGAAGACGAACTTGCGGTAGCTGTACAACCGGAACAGCGTGGCTACGCCAATCCCCACGACCGTCGCGGCGTTGAACGCGATGGGGTTCTCCAGTCCCATGCCATAGCGCACGAACGCCACGAAGCCCTCTTGGATGCCAATCCCGATAGCGTTGAGTACCACGAACGTCACGGACTCGTGGGCGAGGCCGCGCCCCTTACGGTGCTTGAACGCCCAATAGCGGTTGCCGAGGAATGTGACGCACGTCGCGGCGCAGTAAGCGATGAAGACGGCCGTCATCTGGCCAATGCCGAGCTTGTAGTGCAGCGTGTTCTGCACGCCG
>JAICUO010000158.1 GCA_025935815.1 Streptosporangiaceae bacterium | reverse complement strand
GGGGGCGTACCAGTCGATGGTGTTGCCGGTGCGGGGCTGCTGCGTGCCCAGCAGGAAGTACTGGCCGGTGTAGGGCGCCTGGATGTGCAGCAGCCCGTCGATCAAGGCGGTGTCGACCTGCTGGCCCGCGCCGGTGATCTCACGGGCGTGCAGCGCCGCCAGGGCTCCCACGGTGGCCAGGAGCGATGCGGTGGCGTCACCGACCGGTGGTCCGGCCTTGGTCGGGGGCGCGCCGGCCGGGCCGGTGACCGCCATGAAGCCGGTAAGCGCCTGCGCCGCCGGGTCGATGCCGGCCCGCCCGGCGTAGGGGCCATCCGGGCCAAACGACGACAGCGAGACCGCGATGATGCGCGGGTTCTGCTTGCGCAGCGTCGGGTAGTCCAGCCCAAGCGCCGACCTGGCCGGCGGGCGAAGGTTGTCGACGACGATGTCGGCCCACCGGATCAGCCGCTCGAGCACGGCCTGCCCGGCCGGGGTCCGCAGGTCGGCGCACAGGCCGCGCTTGTTCCTGTTAACCCCGACGAACACGCCGCTGTCGCTGCCCTTGCGCGGCCCCATCCGGCGCGTCTCGTCACCGTGCGGCGGCTCGAGCTTGATCACCTCGGCGCCCAGGTCGCCGAGCAGGGTGGCGCAGTAAGGGCCGGCCAGCATGGACGCCACGTCCAAGACGTTGATGCCTTCCAGTGCCATCATCGCGGTCACCGCGGCCTCAGGCCGAGCTCGCGGGCGACGATGTCCCGCTGTACCTGGGCGGCCCCGCCCGCCACCGCGGCGATCACGGAGTCGGCGTAATGCATGGTCAGCGGGTGCTCGGTGATGTACCCGTAGCCCCCGTGCAGCTGCATGCAAGAGCGGGCCGCGTCGGCGTACAGCTCGGCGGAGGCGATCTTCGCCATTGAGGCCTCCTTCGCGTGCGGCAGGCCCGCGTCGCACAGTTCCCCGCCGCGGTAGACCAGCAGCCGGATGCTCTCCGCACGGGTGTGCAGGTCGACCAGCAGGTGGGCCACGGACTGGAAGCTGCCGATGGGCCGGCCGAACTGCTCGCGCTCCCGCACGTGCCGCAGGGTGTCGTCGAGGACCTGGAGCGCGGCGCCGACGAAGCCCGCGCTGATGATCAGGCGCTCCAGGGGCAGTTCGCGGCCGAGCCGGCGCCAGGCGCCGTTCTCGGCGCCGACCATGCGGTCCGCGGGGACTGCCACGTCATCGAGGAAGACCTCGTACACCCCGGTGATGTTGCGGCCCATGGCGGGCAGCCGCCGCAGGGTCACCCCGGGCAGGCCGGGATCCAGGAGGAACATGCTGATCCCGTCCTGCCTGGGCGCCGTCGGGTCGGTGCGGGCGTAGAGCTGGATGAGGGTATCGGGGAGTCCCGCGGCCTCGCAGAACGTCTTCTGGCCGCGGATGATGTAGCGGTCGCCGTCCCTGCGGGCGGCCGTGGCGAGGCTGGCGGCGTCCGAGCCGGCGTCCGGCTCGGTGATGGCGATGGACAGCCGGGCGCGGCCGGCCATGAGCGCCGGGACCAGCTCGGCGCGCTGGGCGTCGGTGCCGTCGGTGACCAGGACCCGCAGGCCCGCCGCGGTGAGGCTGAAGCAGGCGACCAGGTCGGTGCTGCCGCGGCCGAGCTCTTCGGCCACGACGAGCAGGTCGCCGGCGGTTCCGCCCGAGCCGCCGCGCTCCGGCGGGATGCCGATGCCGAACCAGCCCAGCCGCGCGATGTGGTCGAAGACCTCGCGCGGGTAGACGCCGGCCTTGTCCCACTCCAGGCAGCGCCATTCGTCGCACTCCCTGCGGACCAGCGCCCGGGCGGCCTGCCGCACGGGCTCCCGGATCGTGCCTGGCTCGGTCATGTCCGCGTCACTCCTCAGTCCATGCGTACTCGGGGGGAGGCACCAGGCCGGCGCGCGAGCCGGGCCGCAGCACCCGCTTGACGCTCGCCACGGCGGTCCGGGGCCGCGCCGCCAGCTCCCGCGCGAGGTCCCTGGCGAACTGGCCGGCCTGGGCCGCGTCGGGCTGGCGCCAGGCCACCCATCCGGCGGCCGCGCCCTGCGCGGCGTCGTACGCCTCGCCGCCGAGCGTGATCCGGGCCGCTTGCACCGGGCCGACGACTTCCACAAGGCGGGCGACGATGACAGACGGCAGCCGCAGTCCCTTGCGCACCTCGGGCAGGCTGAACCGGGCGTCGTCGGCGGCGATCGTCAGGTCGCAGGCCAGGGCGAGCCCCCACCCGGCGCCATAGGCGGGGCCCTGGACGACCGCCAGGGTCGGCTGCTCAAGGTTCCTCAGCTGCGCGATGACCTGGGTGACCAGGCGGATGCGGCGCAGGCTCCGGTCCGGGCCGGCGTCCGGCGGGAACTCCCTGAGGTCGGCGCCCGCGCAGAAGGTGTCCCCGGCGCCGGCCAGGATCACCGTCCTGACCTCGGGGGAATCGCGGACGCGGTCCAGCTGCGACTGCAGCTGGACCAGGAGCTCGGTGCTCAGCGCGGTCTTCAGCGCGGGCCTGCTGAGCGTGAGCGTGGCCACCCCGCGCTCGTCCCGCCGGTTAAGCACGGTCATCGCCGGCCCGGGCCGCGGCCCGGCCACACGGCGGGCATCACCTGCGCGACCAGCAGGCCCGCGGCCTCGGCGGGGTCGGGCCCGAGCGGTCCGCCGACGTAGAAGTCGGTGTAGCCCCGCGTGGCGGCGAGGTCGCGCAGTTCCGTCATCGCGGGAATGCACTCCTGCGGCGTGCCGGAGACGATCAGCGCGTCGGCCAGGGCCTCCGAGCACTGCGCCGCCGCCCCGTCAATGCCCAGTCCCTGGTCGAAGGCGTTCTTGACGGCCCCCGCGGAATCGACGTCGAGCCCGACCCGCTCCAGGTCCGGCCACAGGCGCGGGTTGCCCGCGACCAGCGCGACCTGACGGCGCGCGTACTCGCGGGCGCGCTTGCGGTCGGCCGACACCGAGACGTTGATCCCGAAGATCAGCCGCAGCGGCGCCATTCCTGGCGGCCGGGCCGCCCGGGCCCGGTCCAGGCCGCAGATCTGGGAGAAGTCGCCGGCCAGCAGCGCCGCCCGGGACGAGGTGGGCAGGCTGCTGGGCGAGATCAGCCCATCGGCATGGGCGCCGGCCACGGCCAGGATCTTCGGGCCAACCCCGGCGACCAGGATCTGCGGTACCCGGGCGACCGGATACGTGAGCTCGGCCACCGCCGCGGGCCTGCAGCCCAGGGCGGAGCCCAGGACGGGGAACTCGCCGAGGTCAACGCGGGCGCCCGACCACAGCGCCCGCATCAGCTGGATCGACTCCCGGACGGCCGCCACCGGCCGGTCCTTGCGGAACAGGCTGTCGACGAGCGCCCCGCCGGTGCCCAGGCCGACCAGGAGATCGCGGTCGCCGGGCACCAGCTCCGCGATGGTCGCCAGGGCCGAGGCCATCTCAATCGGGTTCCGCCCGATGGGGTAGGTCACGTTGGTCCCTACCCCGCAGCCGGCATAGGCGATCGCGCCCAGCAGGGCGTAGACGTTGCGGGCCAGCATCTGGTCCTGAACCCATACGGTGTCCACGACGTCAGCCAGCCGCCGGGCCAGGCCGACGAGCTCGCGGGAGTCGGTCCACGGGGTGAGCTGCACGCCCAGCTGCCCCATCAGGGCCTGCCTGCGCGGGCGGCGAACCAGCTCCGCCAAGTCATCATACATCTCATCGGAATCGCCCTCCTTGGCTTGACTTATCAGACAACTGCTTCTACGTTCATGTCAACCCGGTCCTATCCCCCGGGGCGCGGCCGCGCTCCCGGTTCCGCCGGGCATCGTGGATGGAGCGCCGTCATCTCCCAGTCACCTGCGAGCCAGCCAGCACCCGGGGCGGCGCCCGCGCCAGCGCTGCGGCCGCCGCCGGGATCCCCCCGGGTCGCCGAGCGGGTGGTGCAGGGCATCCAGGCCTACATCGCGGGCAATGACCTGGCCAGCGGCGACAAGCTGCCGCCGGAGCGCGTCTTCACCGAGATGTTCGGGGTCGGGCGCTCCTCCCTGCGGGAGGCGCTGCGGGTGCTGTCGACCGTGGGGATCATCGACGTCCGGCATGGCGACGGGATGTACGTGGCCGTCTCGCCGCCGTTCGCGCAGGCCTCGCCCAAGGCGATCTTCGACGCCACCGAGCAGAACGCGCTGCGCAACCTCGTCGAGACCCGGCTCGGGATCGAGATCGCCGCGGTGGCCGCGGCCACCGCGCGGGGCACCGACGAGGACTTCGCGGGCCTGCAGCAGATGCTGGACGAGCAGCGCAAGCAGCTTGAGCGCAGGCCCAGCGCGGCCTGGCCGCCGCTGGCCTTCGAGCTCGCGGTGGTCGAGATCAGCGGCAACTCGTGGCTGTACGAGATCGAGCTGATGCTGCGCGACGCGTGGCTTGCCCTGTCGAGCGGGCTGCGGGCCGGCGTCGGCCGCCACGGGGAATGGCACGCCGAGCACCAGGCCATCGTGGCCTCGATGCGCTCGCGGAACGCGGCGCAGGCCCAGCGGCTGGTGACCGCCCACCTCAGCCTGGAGCGGTTCGAGGACGACCTCACCTCGCTGCGGGCCACGCCGGCGTCACCGCGCGGCGACGACACCACGCCGGGGCGACTGCGATGAAGTTTGGCTTGCGGCTGCCGGGGGCCGGCCCCTTCGCGACCCCGGAGGCCATCGCCGCCTACGCGCGCAAGGCCGAGGCCCTGGGCTTCGACTCGGTCTGGATGACCGACCACATCGCGCTGCCAGTCAACGTGACGTCACGGTATCCCTACCGCGAGGACGGCAGGTTCTTCTGGCCGCCGGAGACCCCGTACCTGGACGCGATCTTGACCCTGGCCTGGGCCGCGGCCGCCACCCAGCGGATCCGCGTCGGCACCTCTGTCCTCATCGCCGGCTGGCACCACCCGGTCAACACCGCCAAGGCGCTGGCCACCCTCGACGTGCTCAACGGCGGCCGCACGATCTGCGCCGTCGGCACCGGCTGGATGCGCGAGCAGTTCGAGATCCTGGGCTCGCCGTTCGAGCAGCGCGGATCCCGGACGACCGAGTACCTCAAGCTGTTGCGGCACCTGTGGACCGCGGACGTGATCGATTTCCAGGGGGAGCACTTCCAGTTCTCGGGGTTCAAGTTCTACCCCAAGCCGGTCGGCGCGAATTCCATTCCGCTGTGGTGCGGGGGCAAGAGCACCGGGGTGCTCCGGCGAGTGGCGGAGGCAGCCGACGGATGGCATCCGCTTTACATCGCACCCGATGAGCTGGCCCGCAAGCTCAGGGAGCTCGAAGGCTACCTGGCCGAGCACGGGCGCACGCTGGACGACATCGAGCTTTCCGCGCGGCCCGTCACGCAGGCCAGCCTCGACAAGGACACGATCGACCATTACGCGGGCCTGGGCGTCAGGCTGCTGATCGCGGACACCTCGTTCGAGCACGACAGCCTGCGGGGCGCCCTCGACGAGGTCGAGCGCCTCGCCGATCAGCTCATGCCGTACGCCGACTGAACGGAGGAGGACAGATGCTGAGCCGCCTGTTCCACATCGCCATCAATTCCACCGACCTGGACCGCTCCGTCGCGTTCTACCAGCGGCTGGGATTCACCGCGCTCCAGGACCGCAGCGTCAGCAATGACGCCGTCCGGGAAGCCTTCGCGGTGCCCTCCCGGGACCTGCGGTTCGTCCATCTCCGCCTGGGCACTGACGAGCAGGCCACGGTCCTGGACATCGTGCAGTGGTCTGATCCTGGCACTTCGGACCCCGGCCGGGGGCCGTCGCCGCAGCACCAGCGCGGCATCACCAGGTTCGCTGTCCTCACCGAGGACACCCAGCGCGTGTACGAGGAGCTGTCGACCCTCGGCGTTGAGTTCCTGACCAAGCCGACCGTGGTCATGACCCCGGAGGGCGGCTGGAAGGTCGCGCTCGCCGTGGACCCCGACGACGTGGTCGTCCAGGTGACCCAGTTGCTCGCGCCGGGCACGCGGTGACGTCCTGGCAGCCGGCCGAGATCGCCTGGGACCAGGCGGCCGGACGGGAGGCGGCGCCGGGCATCTCCGGCTCGCTGCGCACGGGCAGCGAGCTGTCGGCCGCCCGGTTCCGGCTGGAGCCCGGTGCGACGGTGCCCCGGCACGCCCACCCCAACGAGGAGTTCGGCCAGGTCCTGTCGGGCAGCCTCGAGCTTGACGTCGGCGGCCACGTCAGCGTGCTGCGGGCCGGGGCGGGCTTCCTGATCCCCCGCGACATCACCCACGCGGCCCGGGCCGGGCAGGAGGGCTGCGTTCTCCTGGAGTGCTACGCCCCGCCCCGGGACCCCTTCCCGCCCGCCGGGGGCCAGTCATGACCGAGACGGCCGCGACCGCGATAACCCCCGGCGACCTGACCGTCGAGCGCGTCGAGGTCATCCCGGTCCGCGTTCCGCTTCCCCGGCTCTTCCAGGGCGCGCACTACTCGATGACGAACCGGTGCACCCTCGTGACCCGCGTGTATACCAGGAACGGGCTGGTCAGCGAGGTCTACAACGGCGACACTGACGCGGAGCAGCCGGTCATCGCCGCCATCATCCGCGACGAGATCGCGCCGCGGCTTCTCGGGCGCAGCGCGCTGCGGACCGAAGAGTGCTGGTCGGCGATGCTGCCGCCGACCTATGACATCCTCCGCGACCGCTCACTGGCGCTGCAGGCGATCGCCTGCGTCGATTCCGCGCTGTGGGACCTGGTCGGCAAGGCGCTGAACCAGCCCTTGCACCGGCTCTGGGGCGGCTACCGCGACCAGCTCACGGCCATCTGCATCGGCGGCTATTACAGTGACGACGAATCCGACGTCGCCCGGCAGATCGAGCACTACATCGCCCTCGGGTTCGGCGGCTGCAAGTTCAAGGTGGGCATGCTGTCCCCCGAGCAGGACGCGCACCGGACCCGGCAGGCGCGCAAGGCCGGCGGCGAGGACTTCGTCTTGATGGTCGATGCCAACCAGGGCTTCACCCGGCGCAGCGCGATCGAGTTCGCCAGGCTCACCAGCGACCTGAACCTCCGCTGGTTCGAAGAGCCCGTCCAGTGGCTGAACGACAGGCTCTCCATGCGCGATGTGCGGCTGACCACCGGAATGCAGGTCGTCGCCGGGCAGAGCGAGAGCACCCGGGCCGGCCTGCGGGACCTGATCAGCGCGGGTGCCGTGGACGCCTGCAATGCCGATGCCAGCTGGATCGGCGGGCCCAGCGAGTGGCGCCGCGTCGCCGCGCTGGCCTCGATGTACGAGGTCGACATGGCCCACCATGAGGAGCCGCAGATCTCGGCGCACCTCCTCGCGTCCATCCCGCACGGCACCTACCTGGAGACGTTCGCGCCGGAACGCGACCCGATCTTCTGGAACATGCTCGCCAACCGGCGCCCGTTCGCGGGCGGCGAGTACCTCGTCCCGGCCGGCCCCGGCTTCGGCCTGGAGCTCGACTGGGACTACGTCGAGCGGTACCGGGCGGAGCCCGCTTCGTGAGCACCCGGGCCGCCCGGACAGCGGCCCTCCCCGCGCGGGGCGGGCCGCCCTGCCCGGACGGGCCGGCCGCGCGTTAGCGCGTCTGGAGAATGGTGATGGACGCGGCTGGCAGCGTGATGCCGCCGGCGACCGACGCCGCCGAGGCGGTCCCGGTCACGATGTTGGAGTTCGTCGCGTTCTGGTCTCCCGCGCTGTAGCTCCAGGTCCGCAGCGTCCCGAACAGCGGCGCGCGGAAGCGGACCGTCTCGGCGGAACTGGTGTTGGTGTTGATGAAGGCCACGGCGTACTTGCCGCCGGGCACGAGCGCCTGGTAGCCGAGCACGTCCGCGGGAGCGGAGGTGCCCAGCGTGCCCAGCAGCGCGTGCGGTCGCGCCAGCACCGAGGCGAGCAGGTAGCCGTAGTACGGGGTCTCCGCGGCGGCCGGCGCGGATGAGGTGAACAGCCCGAAGTCCGCACCGGTGCAGCTGGTGGTGGTGTTGCCGTAGTTGTTCATGTCCCAGTAGTCGACGCTCTTCGCGCCGGCCGCCAGCCACGACAGCACGTCGCCGGCGGCGAACAAGGCCCCGGTCGGGGTGCAGACCGTGGTGGTCTCGTTGTTCGACACGTTGGTCTCGCCGACGACCACCGACGCCTTGGGCGCGCGGGCGCTCAGCTCAGTCCGGATCTCGCGATACAGCGACGGGACCTGGAAGAGCGCCTGCAGCACCTGCTGATCGGTTGGGTTGGCGCCGCCGGTGCTGCCGCCGAAGAAGAACGGGTAGTAGTGCGCGTCAACGAAGCTCACGTACTTGCCGTCGGTCCCCAGCACGGTGTCGTTCCACTCGGAGTTGTTCGGCACCGAGGCGCCGGGCACCTCGCTGCTGAACGCCCACGGGACGCCGATCCGCGCCGCCGGGTCCGCCGCCTTCATCGCGATGAGGAACTGCCGGGCGTTGACCGCGTAGGACGTCGCCAGCGTCTGGGTGCCGGCCGCGTTGCCCTGCGTGGTCTGCGGGCAGGTCGGGTTCTCGAACACGCCGTTGACCGTGGTGTAGGTGTTCGGCGTGTACCCCTGGAAGTTCGCGGGCGGGCCGGCCAGCTCGTTGTTGACTTCCCAGCACCCGTAGTTCTCGTTGCCGACCTCCCACCGCGCCACGCCCTGGCCGGGCGTGCTCTTGGCCTGGGCTACCCACGCGGCGGCCTCGGCGGGGGTGCCCGAGCCGTAGTTCACGGTCACGAAGCTCTGCGCGCCGACCGCCCTGGCCTGCTGGGAGAACTGGCTGAAGTCCAGCGAGTCCGACGACGCGCAACTGGAGGTGAAGGAAGCGGTGGCGTTGTCCGGCAGGCAGTTCTGGATGTTGGTGTTGGTCTGCCAGTCGTAGTAATCGGCGTAGGAGCCGCCGCCGTAGCGCAGCTCGTCGATGCCGGCCGCCTGCAGCAGCGGCTGGATCTGGTCCAGGCCGCCCCCGGCCGACGCGTTCGCCGCGTACTCGTAGTCCCAGGGCGCGGTGTTGAGGCCGAGGGGCGCGGCGGAAAGCAGCACCGGAACGGTGACCGCGCTCGCCGAGACGGTGCTTGCCGAGACGGTGCTTGCCGAGGCGGGGGCCGCGGCCGTGGTCGCGACGGTCGCGAGCACCGCCAGCGCCGTGCAGCCGCCCGCGTACCGGGCGCGCCCGCCCCGGGTACCCGGGCGGAACCGGGCGCTCCCGGGTTGCCCTGAGCGTGACTGTCTTAGCCGAGACGCCATGTGATCACTCCTTGTTCGTCGGCCTTGACGTGGTGACAGCTCTTTACTAATACGGTTAAGTTGGGTTCTGCAAGAGGCTGGCGCTTTTATCTGTACGGGAGCTTGCGGCCGTGGTGCCTGATGATGACCCCGTCGAGCCGGGCGGCATCCCGCCCGCCGATGTCAGCATTGACGAGCGGCTGGTCCGCGGCCTGCTGCGGTCCCAGCACCCGGACCTGGCCGGCCTGCCCGTGCGCCACGCGGCGACCGGGTGGGACAACGTGACCTACCGGCTCGGCCGCCAGCTGGCGGTGCGGCTGCCGCGGATCAGCGGCGCGGCGCCGCTGATACTCCTCGAGCACGCCTGGCTGCCCTGGCTGGCCGGCCACCTTCCGGTCGCCGTTCCTGTCCCGCTCCGGGAGGGCACCCCCGGCCCCGGATTTCCCTGGTCATGGAGCGTCGTGGCGTGGACGCCGGGGCGCACCGCCGACCGCGAGCCGCTGGACGCGGCGCAGGCCGGCGTCCTCGGCCGGTTCCTGGCCTGCTTGCACCGGCCCCCGCCGCCCGGCTTCCCGCGCAACGACTGGCGCGGGATCCCGCTCGCCAGCCTGAGTGAGACGATCGAGCCCAAGCTCGCCGCGCTAACGGACACCGGCGCCGGCTTGTCGCTGCCGGCCGAATCGGTCCGGGATCAATGGCGGGACGCGGTCAGGGCCGCGGCCGATGCCGCTGAAACGTGCATTCACGGCGACCTGCACCCCCGGAACCTGGTGGTTTCTCAGGGCCGCCTCCGCGCGGTGCTCGACTGGGGCGACATGACGGCCGGGGATCCCGCCGCTGACCTGGCCGCCGCCTGGCTGCTGTTCCCGGTAGCCGCCCAGCCCGCCTTCTGGTCCGCGTACGGCCAGGTCAGCGCCAATACCATGACTCGCGCGAGAGGCTGGGCGGTGTTCTTCGGGACGACGCTGCTGACCACCGGGCTGGCCGGCGACCCGGCCCTCGCGATGATCGGCCGCCGCACGCTAGAACGGGCCTGCGGTCGCCCGCCGGCCAGTCGCGAGCCGGGAGCGCCGGCCTAGCCACCGGGCGGGGTGTGGCAGGATGCTGGCATGCCGTCGGCGCGGATTCCCCCGGACGTGGCCGGGCTGCTGGGACGGCTGCGGGACCGGCTCGCCGCGCGCGAGGACGTCCTCGGCGTGTACGTCTACGGTTCGTTGGCCACCGGTGACTACAGCCCGGCGGCCAGCGACATCGACGTGGTCGTGCTGGTGCGGCACGAGCCTGGCAAGGCGATGGCCCGGGAGCTGGAGCGGCTGCACGTCGCCCTGGCGGGCACCGGCGGCCCGGCCGGCCAGCTGCACTGCCTTTACGTGGCGGCCGATGCCGCGACCGACCCCGAGCGCCTGTGCGCATACTGGTTCGGGGACCGGATGACCCGGTGGCAGATGAAGGTGCTCACCCAGGCCGAGCTGGCCACCGCCGGGATCGCGCTGCACGGCCCCTGGCCGCCGCCGGGCATCCGGCCAGTCCCGGTCGCCGAGCTGAAGGCGGCCGTGCACAAGGAGGTCACCGGCTACTGGCAGCGGGCGTCGCGTGGCCGCGGGCAATGGCTGCGGGACTCCAGCGTCGACCACGGCCTAGTCGTGCTGCCGCGCGCCGAGGCCGTGCTGACCACCGGCGACCTCATCACCAAGGGCGAGGCGATTAGCCGGCTGGCCGGCTTCGGGGTCCCGGACTGGCTGATCGGCCAGATCCGCGGCCGGCGGGACGGCCAGCCCGTCACCGTCGGCCCGGCCGGCCGGGTCTCCCGCGCCGTGCTCGCCCGGCGCATCATGCGAGACGGCGTCACCCGGCTCAGCCGCCTTGACCCGTCCGCTTCCCGGTAACAAAGCGACTTCCGGCAACCAGGACGAGGCCTGCGACGTCCTTGGGGTAAACGACGGGGAAGGTCGGCGCATGGGTGACGGGGATGCTGGCTGGCGCGGGGGCGCTGGCCCGGCGGGACAGGAAGCCGCGCGGAACGGGTACTGGGGCAACGACGGGTACTCGAGCACCGCCTCGGGGCACGGCGGCCCGGGCGGCCCGGGCACGGGCGAGGACATGAGCCGGGGCCGCCGGATGCCGCGGCGGATGCTGCTCGCGGCGCTCGGCGGCGTGCTGGTCACCGGGACCACCGCGGCGATGGCCACGGTGGAAAGCGGGCACGCCAGCGCGACCAGCGGCCGGCGCGGCTCGGCGGCGAGATCACCGCGGCGGCACGGCGGCACGGCGGCACGGCATGAGCACGCGCGCCCGCGGGCCGGCGAGGCGCCCGCCAAGCCGGTGTTCTACATCGACGACGGGCCGATGACGGTGGCGCTGACCATCGATGACGGGCCCAGCCCGGTCTACACGCCGCAGATCCTGCGCATACTGCGGGAGCACGGCGTCACCGCGACCTTCTCCATGGTCGGCCAGAACGTGGCCAGCTTCCCGGGTATCGCGCGCGAGGTGGCCGGCGCGGGCCACGCGATCGCCAACCACACCTGGAGCCACCCCAACATGGCCGTCCTCACCCCGGCCGCGATGCGCGATCAGGTCACCCGGGCGGGCGACGCCGTCCACGCCGCCACCGGGCAGCGGCCGACCGTGTTCCGCGCCCCGTACGGGGCCTGGTCGCCCGGGCTGCTGGACTACTGCGCGGGGCAGGGACTGACCCCGCTGGACTGGTCGGTGGACCCGCGGGACTGGGCCCGGCCCGGGGTCTCCGCGATCGTGGCGAACATCTTGCGCAGCACGCGCGCCGGCTCGGTCATCTTGGAGCACGACGGCGGCGGAGACCGCTCCCAGACCGTGGCCGCCCTCAAGGTCGTGGTGCCCCGCCTGCTCGACGAGGGATTCCGGTTCCGCGTGCCCTAGCCAGCCCCGCGCTGCCGCCCGGCGGCCGCAGATTCCCGCCCGGCGCGTGGGAGGATGACGGGGGCGGGGCCGGCGCGGGAAGGGACGAACGCGAATGAGCCGAGTGGTGGTCATCGGGGCGACCGGGCACATCGGCACGTACCTGGTGCCCCGGCTGGTGGACCGGGGCCATGAGGTGATCGCGGTCAGCCGTGGCAGCCGCGGCCCGTACCACGACCGCCCGCAGTGGGACGCGGTGACGACGGTCACCGCTGACCGGGAGGCCGAAGACGCGGCGGGACAGTTCGGTGCCCGGGTGGCGGCCCTGCGCCCGGATGCGGTGATCGACCTCATCTGCTTCAGCGCCGCGTCGGCCCGCCAGCTCACCGAGGCGCTGCGCCCGGCGCGCCCGCTGCTGGTGCACTGCGGGACCATCTGGGTCCACGGCCCCGCGCTGCGGGTACCGGTGACCGAGGATGAGCCCCGCACCGCCTTCGGCGAGTACGGCACGGGCAAGGCCGAGATCGAGGCGCTGCTGCACGCCGAGACCCGGGCGGGCGGCGTCCCGGCCGTGGTGCTGCACCCTGGCCACATCAGCGGGCCCGGCTGGCCGGTCATCACCCCGGCCGGCAACCTCGACCCCGCCACGTGGACCCGGCTGGCCACGGGCCAGCCGCTCGCGCTGCCCGACCACGGGCTCGGCGTCTTGCACCACGTGCACGCGGACGACGTGGCGCAGGCCTTCGAGCTCGCGCTGTCGGAGCCGGCGGCGGTCGGGGGCAGCTTCCACGTGACCGCCGAGCAGGCGATGACGCTGCGCGGCCTGGCGGCCGGCGCGGCGCGGTGGTTCGGCCGCGAGCCGGCGCTGGACTTCGTGGGCTGGGACGAGTTCACCCGCCGGGCCGGGCCTGGCCCCGCCGAGGTCACCCGCGAGCACACCTCCCGCAGCATCACCGCCAGCATCGCCCGCGCCCGCGAGGTGCTCGGGTATGCGCCCCGCTACACCGCGCTCGACGCCCTGCACGAGGCGCTCGCCTGGCTCATCGCCAACGGCCAGGCCGACGTGGCCGGCCAGTCCTGGACATGATGGCGGCGACGGCGGCGGCCAGGCCGGCGGGGTAAGCTCCCGGCGACGTGAGCCGCTCAGGACGTCGCGGCCTCCCACGCGAACCCGTCCGGGTCGGTGAAGGCGCCGGCGTCGCCGTCAATCACCAGCCGGTGCGATCCGGTGCCGTCGGGGGCGACGCCCGCGTCCTTGGCGAGCGCGCGGCGCCCGTACAGTCCCAGCTTGACCGGGCCCGGCCCGGTGGAGAACTCCACGTACTTGCGGCCGAAGCTCTTGGCCACGGTGAGGCCGTGGTCCAGGTAGAACTGCTTGCTGGCCGCCACGTCGGCGGCGCCCAGCAGCAGCACGATCTGGTCGATTTGCCTGCTGGCGGGGCCGGTGTCCTTCTTCGCCGAGGTGGCGACCTTCCAGATGGAACCATCGGCGGCCTG
>JAICUO010000205.1 GCA_025935815.1 Streptosporangiaceae bacterium | reverse complement strand
GCAGGCGGCTGTCCGGCGCGGGGATGAGCAGGCTGACCCGGTCGCCGACGGCCAGGGTGGTGTCGCGGTGGGGTCGCCTGAGCGAGCCGCCGTGCAGCACCTGTACCGGCATGCTCGCCGTCGGCCAGCTGACGTCGCCCAGCTTTCGCCCGGCGCTGGGCGAGTCGGGGGTGATGACGATCTCGGCGACGTGGTAGCCCGGCAGTGGGACGGGCGGGTGCTCACCTAGGGCCTGCGCATCGGCGTGTTCCCAGTCGGCCGTGGCCTGCGCGTGCGCGGTCTCGGTGGCGCTGCCGGCCACCCGGTGGGCGAGAGCGCGCAGCACGCCTGCGCTGGTGACCCAGCCCTCCAGTTCGCGGGAGCCCGGTGAGACCACGGGCAGCCCGTCCCGGCCGTAGACGGCCAGCTGGCGCAGTGCCTGGCCGAGCGATTCGGAGGCGAAAAGCGCCTGGACGTCGTGCCGGTAGGTAATCCGGCCGGGAAGCGCCGTCTCGTCGCGCCGCTGTGCGGTGCCGGCGCCGCCGTCGGCAGCCGGGACCCCCTGGTTGCCCGGCGGGACGGGGAGCGCCGGGGTGAAGGTCCGCATGACGTCGGTGATCTTCAGGTCTGCCAGGGCGCGCCAGGGGGCGGCGCGGTCGATGTCGGTGCCGCGTCGCAGCAGCTTGGTGGTGTAGATGGTGCCGTAGCTGAGCGCGCGGGACAGGGCGGAGGCGATCGCGACGGCGAGCATGACCGGCAGGGTGAGCGCGAAGTCGCCGCTCATCTCCACCACGCTGGCCAGCGAGGTCAGCGGGGCGCGGGCGGCGGAGGTGAACACCGCGCCCATCGCGACCACCGCGTACAAGGCGGGCGGCCCGGCTGCGGGCCCGAGCAGGTGGCCGGCGATGTCGCCGTAGGCGTAGCCGGAGGTGACGCCGATGAACAGCGACGGGGCGAAGATGCCGCCCGAGCCGCCGATGCCTATGGACAGGCTGGTCGCGAGGATCTTGCCGAAGGCGAGCAGGATCAGGAACCACAGCGCGTACCCGCCGGCGGTGGCCTTGTCCATGACCGGGTAGCCGACGCCGTACATCTGCGGCAGCGCGAGCAGCACCAGCCCGAGCGCGGTCCCGCCGACCGCGGGCCTGGCCCACTCCGGCCGGCCCTTCCAGGCCCGGTCGCACAGGTCCTCGGTCTTGTACAGCACGGCCTTGAACGCCAGTCCCATCAGCGCGACGGCCACGGCGAGTCCGGCAACGAGCAGGTAGTTGCGAGGATCGTGCAGCATGAGGCCGGCCGGGAAGCCGGACAGGAACGGCTTGTCGCCCAGGAAGGGGATCGCGACGACATCGGCGACCATGGCCGAGAGCATGACGGTGAACAGGGAGTCGACCGCGAACTCGCGCAAGATGATCTCCGCCCCGAAGAACACCCCGGTGACTGGCGCGTTGAAGGTCGCGGATATGCCCGGCCGGCCCGCAGCCACGCCACCGCCCGGGCGAGCGCCGGCCCTGCTTGCAGTTCTCGTGCCACCTGACCATCCAGAATGTAAGCAAAGACAATAGTTGTAACATACAATAGTTGCGTTGCGCTAACCTGGTAACCCGGAGGCCGCGATGGGAAGGCGCGCTGGGATGCCACGGACGCAGGATGAGGATGTTCCCGGGCTTGCGCCCGGGGCCGCGGAGGTGCTCCAGGCCGCGACGCGGGTCCTGGCCGGGGTGGCGCTGCGGAGCCTGGACGCCCTGGACTCGGCGGTGACCCTGCCGCAGCTCCGGCTGCTGGCCGTGCTCGCCGACCTGGGATCCGTGCCCTCCGGGCAGGTGGCGCGGACGCTCGGCCTGGATCGCTCCACCGTCACCCGGCTGGCCGACCGGATGGTTGCCGCCGGTCACGTCGTCCGCGGCACTAGCCCGCAGCACCGCGGCGTGGTCACCCTCGGGCTGACCGCCAGCGGTCGGCGGCTGGCCGCTACCGCCGACACGTGGCGGCGCCATGAGCTAGCCCGGATCATGGCCCGGCTCGCCCCCGCCGACCAGGAGGCGGTGACCGCCGCGCTGGGGCTACTGGTCGGCGCGGCCGGTGACGATTACGGGATCACCGCCCACCGCCCGGTGCCACTGTAGCCCGTCACATGGCTTCCTTGATGCCCCGCGCGGATCAGCCAGGCGTCGACCGGCCAGGCCGTGAAGAGCCCGGCGATCATCCCCGCCTTGCATCAAGAACCAGTACACGGGGCTGTCGGGATGCAGGTGGTGAAGGGCTGGGAAGAGGACGAAGGTCATCAGCGCCATCCAGCCGAACAGGCCGACCTCGAACGCCGTCAGTGACGCCACGTCGGCCTTGGCCGCCTCGGTCAGGCCCTTGCGCAGGCCCAGGCCCCGTATCGGGGCGATCGCGAAGTACTGGAACACGATCCCCAGGGCGGTCGCGGCCACGTAGTCGCCGGCGTACTCTGCGCCCAGCGTCAGCCCGGCCACGGTCGCGCCCAGGCCGAAGACGGCGAACTCGGCGATGATGTCCCCCAGCGTGCGGCCGGCCCCGCAGAGCGACACGCCGGTCGCAGTGACCGCCCAGCCGGGCCTGCTCGGCGGGCCCCGGTGCTCGTCCCGCCAGCGCGGGCTCAGGGGCGGCCCCAGGCCCGGTAGGCCACGACGGCCACCGGGCCGAAGTACAGGGCGGTGACCGGCCAGACGGCTTCCATGACCGTCATGCGCTGGCGGTAGCCGCCGCCGTAGATATCGGCGATGATCCAGGCGGCGGAAGCGAAACTGATGGCCAGCGCGGCCCACGACAGCACGATTAGCCAGGTGGGAGGCATGTCAGGCGGACACCCCGCTTGCGATCCGCGCGCTCGACACTGCAGTAGCCTGCACCAGCGCGGTGGCGGTTCGTGGGTCTGGGTGACATGCCGCGGCCTTACCCGCCGCGCGGGAAAACATCGCGACAAGGTGCATGAATATTGGCGCATGCAAGAGTTCGGGTCGTGTGGGCTCGCGCAGCTCGCGCTGAGCAAGGAGGGAACCGACGTCGGCACCGGCATTCTCGGCTACCTCCGCCGCGTGGGCCGCCCGGCCCTGCTGGACCGGCATCATCCTTGCAGTTGACAACTATTGTCTCTTACAATGCTTCGTCATGGAATCAACCCAGGGGAGCGCGGTTACCTTGCGGGCGGTCCTGGAAGCCCCAGTGCCGGCCGGCCGGGCGGGCCGGGGTCCGGCGCTCCTGCGATGCCGCGAAGGAGCACGGTGGAGGACCTACCCGGGTGGGACACCGACCAGGCCGTTGCCGCCGTCTACCGCGCGCACTACCGATCCCTGGCCCGGATCGCCGTGCTCCTGGCGGGCGACAGCGCGAAGGGCGAGGCGATAACCCAGGACGCCTTCGCGTTCATGGAGCGCGCGCGGCGGCTGCCAGCCAGCGACCGGGCGCTTGGCGAACTGCGCCGGGCCGTGGTCACCAGATCGCGCTCGGAGGGCACGGTCTTCCCGGATTCGCTCAGCTCGCCTCCGGGCCTAGCCGCGCTGGGGACTCCCGGGACGCGCCTCATGGTCGCGCTGGCCAGCCTTCCCGAGCGCCAGCGCGAGGCCCTGGTGCTCAAGTACTACGCGAACTGGCCAGACCCGCAGATCGCGGCCGCGATGGGAATCCGCCAGCGTGCGCTGAATTCCTACGTTCGGCGCGGCCTGTCCGCCCTGCGAGCCTTCCTCGCTCGCGAGGGCGGTGATCCAGCTTGAGCGTCATGAAGAGGGCACATCGGCAGCGGGTACGGCCGCGACCGACTGGCGGCACCTTGGTCACTGTGCCAGGACCGCACGGTGTTTTCCTTGCGGCGCTGCCGTTCGCCGTGGTCATCGGGGTGGCCCTTGTTGACGTGGTGGCTGGTCCGGGGGTGGGCTTCCTGCCGGTGCTCTCGCTTGGTCCCGCGCTGGCCGCGATCTCCCGCCGGCCACTGCCGACGGCCCTGATCGGGATGCTGGCGCTGGCGTGCGGCGTGTTGCTGGCGATCTACGATGATCTCGCCAGCTCCCGGCGGGGCGTGATCGCGTTGAGCGCGATCGCCGGGGTGACCGTCGCCGGCGTCATCGCCAGCGTGGCGCGCCGGCGGCGGGAGCGCGAGCTGGCGAACTTCAGGGCCATCGCGGAGGCGGCACAGCAGATCCGGCTGCGCCCGGTGCCGCGCAATATCCCGCCGGTGGACATGGCCGTCCGGTGCGTCTCCGCCGCCGCATTGGCCCGGATCGGCGGCGACCTCTATGAGGCCATCTCCGCTGGCGGCGGCGTCCGGCTCATCATCGGTGACGTCCTGGGCAAGGGGCTCCCGGCGGCGCGCACGGCCGCGGTGGTCCTGGGAGCGTTCCGCGAGGCGGCCTACGACGCCACCGACCTGCCGCAGGTCGCGGCCCGGATCGAGGCCAGCCTGCAGCATCAGGAGGCCGCGGAGGAGTTCGTGACCGCGGTACTGGCCCAGGTCAGCGCCGACGGGGACAAGGCGGAGATCCTCAACTGCGGGCACCCGCCGCCACTGCTGATACGCGACGGCGAGGTCACCGCCCTCACCCCGCCCGAGGCGGGCTTGCCGCTCGGCCTGGCATCACTCAGCCCCCAACCACGTGAGGCCTGCGCGGTTCCGCTCAAGTCCGGGGACCGGCTGCTGTTCTACACGGACGGGATCAGCGAGGCGCGAGACAAGCAGGGAACCTTCTACCCGATCGAGCGCTCGGGTGCCCTTCTCGGACTGGCGGACCTCGGGCTCGCTCTCGACATGCTCGTCGAAGACGTCATCGGCCATGTTGGTCACGCGCTGCAAGATGACGCCGCGATACTGCTGATCGGCTGCCAACGGCAGCCACCGGAATACGGATGAGACCAGCGTGTACGTCCACCGCGCATGGCTGGAAACTTGCGCTGGCTCCCTGGCGGGGAGCCTTTACGCTAACCTTGATATTGCAAGCAGCAATACTTAACACAGGCGAAGAAGCTGCGGTAGTTGGCGCAGCTCGTGGTCAGGTGAGCCGGGAAGACTGGTCGGCGCGGTATCGGACGTCTCTAGAAACCGGAGCGCCATGGGCATCCCCGACCAGTTCCCGCGCTACATGCCGAGTCCTGTGCCCGCCGCGGCTGGTCCCCCGGGGCTTACCGTGAGAGCCACGGCTGCCGGGGATCTGGGGGACGTGGCGGTTGCGAGGAGCTGGCCGGGGCGGCCCGGGTGAATCATCCCCCAGCCAGGCCTGCGAGCCATCCAGGCAATGACGGTGAGCCGCATGTCGTCGGGATGGAACCTGCGGCGCTGGCGGACCAGGCCCGTGCCCTGGCGCCTCGCGCGCTGGCCGCGCTGGCCGCAACCGGGTACCCCGGCATGCAGGTCGTCATGCTCACCACGCACAGCCCGTTCACCGCGCAAGTGAAGCAGTGGCAGGTCGCGGCGTGGGAAATCGGCCGCCTGGCCGTTCCCGGGAATGCCGCGGTGGGGGAGGCGGTCTGCTGGCTGCTGGCCGACGGTGAATTCGCCGTCAGCATCCGGCAGGCCGCCGTGGAGAAGCAGGAAGCGGAAGACCTGCCCGGCCTTCCCGCGGTGGTTAGCATGCTGCGCACCCTGGCGGACCAGGCGTGAAGATCACGCGTCCAGCAGGCAACGCCGCCACGAGGTCGGCGCTCGCCGGATCTATCCCAGGCTGAGCACTTGCCGGGCGGCGCCGGAGAGCAGGGTGGCGAACGAGGAGCGGGTGGATACCGTTCCGGGGCCGGGGTTGTCGCGGATCTCCAGCCGGATGCGGCCGGCCTTGTCGATGACGAACACCATGTCGGCCATGACCGATGATGCCGGTGTCATGTGGGACACGAAGATCTTGTAGCTGCCCCGTGCTTGCTGCAGTTGCGCGGCCGAGCCGGTCAGGAACAGCCAGTTGGGAACGGCGTCCAGGGCGTCGGCGTGGTCGAAGGCCTGGATGTCGGCCAGGCTGTAGTGGAGCTGGCTGGCGGCGATGGCCACTAGCCGGACCTGGCGGCCGGCGGGGCCGAGCAGCGTGCCCGCCTCCTTGAGCTCGGTGGCGGCTGGGCAGTCGGCCACGCACCGGGGGTCAAGGAACGTCAGCAGCGTTACGGTGCCGTGCAGTGACGCTAGGCTGACCGGCTGGCCGGCCTGGCTGATGAGGTGAAATTCGGGTGCGGGCCGGTTCTCCGCTATCGCCTGCCCGGCGATGGCGCGCGCGATGAGCGGGTCCGCCTGCGCTGACCCGGTGACGAGCGCCAGCGGCACCACCCCGACCATGACCACGCCGAAGGCGCCGGCCGCGGTAACCGCGCGGCCCGAGGACAGTGCCCGGGCGCCGGCCGAGGCCGTCGCCCGCGATGCCGCCCGCAGCGCCCCAGCCGGGGCCGCCCGCAGCCTTTCCGCCAGGTCCGGGAGTGAGAAGCGGTGCTGGCGAGCGGGCCGGGCTGGTTCGCCGGCGGGGAGGTGGTCGGTCATCGCGCGGCGTCCGGCCCACAGCAGTATCACCCAGGGGACCATGCTGTTCGGGTCGGTGCCGAGGCCGCCGGGGATGCCGAAGTCCTGCACGAATACCCAGACCACCAGGCAGAATGCGGTGGCCCCGATCAGCGTGCGCCGCAGGACGCGCGGCCTGGGGGGTCCCCAGGAGCGCCACCCGCCGGGCACCAGCGCGCGGGGTCCCGGCATGCCCGCCCCGGCCAGCAGGCCGCCGCCGGCCAGCGCCAGCCCGAGGACCGCGATCAGGTTGACGGTGAAGGCGTTGTAGTCGGAGAACAGCGCGGCGCCGTTGATGATCCTGGCTTGCCATGGCGGCTGGGACAGGCCTGCCATGTCCGAGATCATGCTGGTCAGGGTGCCGGTCTCGCCGCGTTGCCAGTAGCCCCGCCCCGGCCAGGCCTGCAGTACCGCCATGGCGAGCCAGAACGCGCCGGTGCCCGCCAGCAGCAGCCGTCCGAGCCGCGCGCCTGACCAGGCGCGAGATGGCAAGGCGAGCAGCGCCCCGGCGGCGATGTAGAGGGTGACGGCGCCGGGTGCGCCATCCATCCAGCTCAGGCCGGGCGCGAAGATCGCCCCGAATGCCTCGCCGAATATCCAGACGACCAGCCCCCAGCCCACGGTGCCCAGGGCGGCGAGCCGGGAAGACCAGCCCCTGGGGGCCGCCAGCAGCCACACCCCGAGGCCGAGCTGGATCCAGGCGGCAGCCGCCGCCGCCTCTACCGGGTGGTAGGACCAGACGCTGCCGCCCGCGTTCACCACGGCCTGCACCCAGCCAGGCGACGCGGCGGCGCCGGGCGCGGCGACCTGCGACGGCAGCCCGGCCGCCATCTCCGGCTGGGCTTGGAGGATCCCGTCAATGACCCACAGGATGCCGAACGACACCCGCAGGAACCGCCGCGCGGAAGCCTCCGGGGCCGGGGCGGGCTGGGCGTCCGCCCTGGCCCCTGAGGCGGGGGTGATCCGCCGGCGGCGGAGCAGCCCGTAGGCCAGCAGGAGCGCAAGGACGATGGCCGCGATGATCGCGCCCTGGTGCAGCAGGACGGCGCGGAACGCCATCTCCAGCACCGGGTCGTTTGTCTGCACGTCTGAGGTCATGCCGGGCACGGGACTGCTCCTTTGCCGGAGTTAACAAGCTCTGCTGAGGGCGGCTGTCAGGGGACGACGATGTAGGGGCGCATCATCTCGTTGTCCTCGTGGTCGAGGATGTGGCAGTGCACGATGTACGCCGGGCCCTTGGTCGGGTCGAAGGGGTACAGGTTCTGCCCGGGGGAGACGCCGCTGACCGCGGTTTCCTGCGGCGCGAACCGCACGATGTACCGGTTGACGTAGCCGGGGTACACCTTGATGGTGTCCTTCCAGCCGGACTCTTCCGCGTTGGGCGGGATGACCGGCCCGGTCAGGTAGGGCGAGAAGGGCCGGTTGCCGCCGAGCGCGCCGTCGGCGTTGGGCCTGAAGTAGTTCCCGGGCGGGCCGTAGCCGGGAATCCAGGTGCCAGGCGCGTAGGTGACCGGGCTCCACGAGCCGTCGGCCGCCTCTCCGTTGAACGTGCCGCCGGGGAAGTCGGTCGTCCAGTCATCGAGGTAGGCCTGCCCGGTGCCGGGGTTGATGCTAACGGCCTGCCGGTTCACGAACTGGAACTCGATCAGGTGGATGTGGATCGGGTGCGCGTCCTCGGTGGTGTTGAGGAACTCCCAGATCTCCGTGGAGCCGACCCGGGGCAGTTCGGTCATGGTCAGGCCCTGGTTGAACTGGTCCGGGACGCTGCCGGGAAGCGCCGGGTAGCCGCCGCCGTCGCGGTGCCCGTTCCACTTGGTGTTGTTGACCAGGTCGATGACCGGGGTGTCCTGCATGTTCTGGTTGGAGCCGTTCGGGTCCTCGTACTCCACCAGCACCAGCTGCCGCTTGACGCTCGGCGTCACCCCGGCGGCGACCGTCCCGGTGGCCGGGTTGGCCAGCCGGACGATCTTCGGCTCCTGGTTGCGCCCGCCGCGCAGCGGCATGCCGGTGGCCGGGTTGTAGCTGGCGTCGGTGCCCTGCAGCGGAAGGCTGACCTTGAACTGCATGACCTCGCGGGTGGGGTCGGCCGCATCCAGCGGGTCGCCGCTGGGGAACGGCACCTGCGTGTCGTTGGTCAGCGTGAAGGTCTTCCCGGCCTGGGCGGCGAAGTCGATGATGACATCCAGCCGCTCCGAGGGCGCGATGAACAGCCGGGTCGTCGGGCCGGGCACGCCCGGGTTGAGGTCTTCTGGCTGCATGGCCATCTTGACCGGGGTGTCCAGCAGCCCGCCGTCCATGCCGATGATGTAGGCGGCCGGGCCGGTCGCCCCGCTGGCCGCGTCGACCAGGCCCATCCGGTAGAACCGGGCGTTGGAGCCGTTGACGAAGCGGAACCGGTAGCGGCGCGGTTCCACCTGCAGGTACGGCCATGAGCGGCCGTTGACGCAGTTCACGTCGCCGAAGAACTCCGGGATCCAGTACGGGTGGATGCCGGGGTTGCTCGGCGGGCCGTCCACCAGCGACGGGTTGTTGTTGCTGTCGGGCCAGATGAGCTGGCCGTTGGTGTCGAACTGGCGGTCCTGGATCATCAGCTCGACCTCGTAGTTGCCGGCCGGGAGCTTCAGCGGGTTGCTGGCCAGGCCGGTGTCGAACTGGTCGCGGATGAGGTAGAAGGCCGCCAGGCCCGCGTAGACGTTGATGCGGGTGATGCCGAGGACATGGTCGTGGAACCACAGCGTCGTTGCCTGCTGGCCGTTCGGGTAGTTGTAGATCGCCGCGTTCGGCGCGGTCGGGTAGAGAGTGGTGTACCCGTGGCCGTGCAGGCCAGTGTTGGTGAACCAGCCTTCCGGCGCGCCGTCGGAGGTCGATTGGTCCTCCCCGCCGTGCAGGTGCACGACTGCGGGCAGCGGCCCGGTGTACGGCTCGAACGACATGGCGGCATCCAGCGGGTTGGCCCAGTGGATCGTCTGGTCGACGGTGAGGAGGTGGCGGAGCCTGGAGCTGGCCGGCAGGTCGTTGACGTACTTGACCGTGGCCGGGAAGCCGCGCTTTACTTCCAGCGACGCGCCGGGCCACTGCGGCGTGGCCGGGCCGTTCAGCTGGCCGCAGGCGTAGCCCCAGACGTAGGTGCCCCTCTTGAACCCGTCGGGGAGCGTGGCGTAGAAGGCGTCGGGGAGGACCTTCTGCTGGAACTCGAACATGCCCACCTGCAGGTGGGGGCCGGAGACCCGCTTGCCGAAGAACGTCGGCACCGGGCTGACGAACTTCTGGAGGCTGTCGCCGGGCAGCGGCGTCTGCGGCACCTGGACCGAGGCGCTCGCATCCTGGAACAGCGTGGGTGCCTCAAGGCGGATCGCCGCCCCGGCTCCCGCCACCGCTCCGATCTTCAGCATGTCCCTCCGGCTGAACCGGCCCTGCTTGCTCATGGATCCTCCTGTTGACGTCGTGACGGTTGCATTGCGGGCGACTGGCCTGCCGGGAGGCGCAGCCGCAGGGCCTGGCCACCCCAGAGCAGGACCACGATCGCGATCGGGACCCCGGCCGCCTGCCCGGCCAGGCCATCCTGGAGGGCGTGCGCCGCCTGATAGGCGAAGGCATAGGGCGCCGCGGGCGCCGGCGACCTGGAGGTCGGCGCCCGCGGCGAGCCGGAGCGGACCGCGTGCGGGCGCGGTGGAACCGACGCCAGCGCGCTGGCCTGGTACACCCGGCTGGCGTAGGCGCGGTACGCCGCCTGATGGAGCAGCCACGCTGCCGCCGGCATCGCCGCCACCAGCACCGCGATCGCCGCGGCGCGGGCCAGCCCGCGGCCGGCGCGATGGCCCGTCCACGCCGCCAGCGGCACCAGGCACGCGCAGGCCAGCGCAACGATCACGCCGGGGGCGACCCAGTACACGTCGCCGCTGTCGCTCGCGTGCGGGAAGACGAGGGGCTGGGCGGTGACCGGGTTGTCGGTCCTGTCCACCTGGAACCACGCGGGGGACACCACGACAACGCAGGCCGCGGTGATCAGCAGTGCCCGCTTAACGACATCAGCGCGGCGGGCCATGCCGATCCCCGCGCGGCCGGCGATCCGGTCAGCGACCAGGATGCCGATGGCGAACAGGGGCAGCGCCATCATCGAGTCGGTGATCCAGTGCGCGATCTCGGTCACTGGCTGCCCGGAGAACTGAGCCGGGGAAGTACGCAGAAATTGATCAAGTGCGATAACGGGAAAGCTGAGGGAGGCCGCCAGTACCGAAATGCCCCGGCCGCTCAGGGCGTAACCCGGCGTTTCCGCGCGCGGCAAAGAGTGCATGCGGCGCTCCTTGAGGTGATTGGCGGTCAGTCAATGCATGTGATTAGTAATGCTGCAGGCATATGACCCTTTCACGATCGGGCCTGTCAAGCCCCCCGGGCGGCTATCGCGAGACAATGAGATTTTTGTCATCTCCGATCTAGCCCGAAAGGGCATTCGGGTCTGCGGTGCGGTGGCGTATCGATAAATTTTCGATGCCATACCGGGAACCCGGGATTCCCGCGCGGTGGGCTGGCTATCTGCTCATCGTGCTCATTGTGCTCACCGGCAACATTCATCCCTTTCACTGGGGTTGCGCATGGAGAACCTCTGCTTCCCGCGTGGATCGCACTTGCGTACGTGTACGCAAGCAGGTGTATGGTGCGTACATGCCACAGCAGGCGCGCCTAGCAGCGTCCGGTCCCCTCCGGGAACCGGACGCCGGGCAGCCAGCGTGCCGGGCGCCCCCGGCGAACGATCTCGCGAAGACGTCATCGTGACCGCAGTCCGGGTTGCCGGGGCCAGCGGTCATGAGCAGATACCGGTCCGTGCTCGAAGAATCGGCATGCATTACGGAAATTGGCAAGCACCGGGCATTTCTTCGGGTGAGGTGCCGCGATGAGGCAGTACAAGTTCAAGGCCCTGGTCATCCTCGATCACGCGGCACGGCGGGATACCGCGCAATGCGCCCTGGGCGAGTCCTGGTCCTACTGCGTTGTCGAGCCCAGCTATTGTGCGTATTTCCCCGCGTTGATCTCACTGGAGGCGGCAATGCCCCTGCAGGCCAAGGCGCATGCCCTGGTGACTATCGCACTTAACGACAGGGAGGCCGGGGCCTTCTTCGCTCCTGGCCAGCGCTTCACGATTTGGTCCGATGCCGTCGTGGACCACTCGATACAGGCCGTCGGGCTGGCCGGGCACGGCGTCATCTCCCAGTGCGTCTCACCGCCGCTGCGCCCGTTCCGCGGCGCAGCGGCCGGGAAGGCGGCGCCCCGTGAGGAGCGGCAGACCTCGGTCCCATCTTCGCGGTGAT
>JAICUO010000172.1 GCA_025935815.1 Streptosporangiaceae bacterium | reverse complement strand
ATGTGGACGGTCTCGACGTCGGGCAGCACGCGAGGTTCGCCTGGCCCGCCGGCGGTGATGGTCTCGATCTGGGCTGATCCCGCGAACGTGAAGTCGCGCAGGACGATCTCCGCGGTACCGGCGTTGACGGGGTCGCGGTTGACGAGCGTGAGCGCCACCCGATCGGCGTTAGCGTTAACACTGGCGGCGGCATCAAAGGAAGTGAAGGGGCCGATGTCGGCCACCTTGTAGGGCCACCGGCCGGGCGAGCCGGGCCATACCGGGGCGAGGTGAGAGCCATAGACGTGCGCGTCCACGGCGTTATCGAGCGCGGCCCGCGCGTGCAGCAGCACCGGGTAGTAGATGGGTTGCACGGCGGCGGCCTCCGGTGAGGTGACGATCGGCGCGATCGCGTTCACCATCTGCGCCAGGTTGGCCATCTTCACCCAGCCTGCGTTCCTGATGAAGATGTTCAGGTAGGTCCCGACCGCGAGCGCGTCCGCGAACGCGTACCGCTCCGCCAGGTCCACCGTCATCTTGCGGTACCAGACGTTCCACTCGTCGTAGGCGATCTTCGGCGGGCTCTCGATCTTGTGCCGGTAGGCGGTGTGCCGGATGTGCGCGATCGCCGACCTGATCGCGCGCTCGGCCTGATGCGGTTGCAGGACGTTGGTCCAGTAGTCCTCGCTGCCGGTGTAGATGTGGATCGAGTGGTATTCGACCAGGTGGGCCATGCCCTCGATGACGATCCGATCCCACTCGTTCCAGCCGGTCTTGCCGCAGCTGACCAGTTCGATGCCGGGGTCCAGGAGCTTCAGCGCCCGCGCCCACCGGGTGGCCTCGCGCACGTACTCGTCGGCGGACATCGCGCCGACCTGCCACTCGCCGTACATCTCGTTGCCCAGGCCCCAGAGCCGGACCCGGTAGGGGTCGGCGTGGCCGTGCTGCCGTCTCTTGTTCGCCCAGTAGGTGTCGCGCTCGCCGTTGCAGTACTCCACCCAGGCGAGCGCCTCTTCCAGCGTCCCGGTGCCCATGTTGAGGCAGATGTACGGCGATGTCTTGAGCTCGTCGCAGTAGGTGAGGAACTCGTCAGTACCGAAGCGGTTGGACTCGGTGCCGCCCCAGGCCAGTTCGGGACGCGGCGGCCGGCTGTCCTTCGGCCCGATGCCGTCTTGCCAGTGGTAGTTGCTGACGAAGTTGCCGCCCGGCCAGCGCAGCACGCCCATCCGCAACTCCCGCAGCAGGCTCAGCACGTCCTTGCGGAAGCCGCGGTCGTCGCTGAGCGGTGAGCACTCCTCATACAGGCCGCCGTAGATGCAACGGCCGAGGTGCTCGACGAAGCCGCCGAAGACGTCGCGGTCGACTTGTCCGAGAACGCGGCTGGGGTCGATGGCGATCCGGGTCACTCATTTGTCCTTTCGCGGGGCGCCGCGGAGGCGCGGACGACCAGTTCGACGGGGAGAAGCGGGGGCTTTTCCGGAACCTGCTCGCCGGCGATGGACCGCAGCAGCAGGTCGACGGCCTGCCGGCCGGTCTCCGCCAGCGGCACGCGGACCGTGGTCAGCGGCGGCGTCATGAACTCGGCGAACGGGATGTCGTCGCAGCTGACGATCGCGACATCCTGCGGGACCCGGCGTCCCGCCCGGAACAGGGCCGACAGCACGCCCATGGCCATGATGTCGCTGTGCACGAAAATCGCCGAAATATCGGGCGAACGTTCGAGCAGGAGCCTCGTCGCCTCCGCGCCCCCCTTCGGCGACCAGTCACCCTCGGCGACCAGGTCCTCGGGGGCCTCCAGTCGCGCTTCGCGCAGCGCGTCCTCATAGCCGTGCAGCCGGCTCCGGGTGACCCGCCGCCGGAATGGCCCGGTGATGGTGCCGATCGCGGTATGGCCGAGCCCGATCAGGTGGCTGGTGGCCAGGCGGCCGGTCTCGCGGTGGTTGGACCCGACCAGCGGCACCCCGCCGCCGGGAACGGCTTGCAGCGAAACCGCCGGCACGTACTTGCGCAGCAGGTGGGCGACCTCAGTGTCCTCCTCGATTTCGGGTGCCGCGGCGATGATGCCGTCCACCCGCCGCTCGATCAGGGTCCGCACGATGGCGGCGCCGTCGGCGCCGCCCACCCGGAGGTGGCCGACGAGTACCGAGTGGCCGTGCCTGCGGGCCTCCTGCTCGGCCGCGACCGAGGCGATCGCGATCGCGATGTCGGTGGCGTCGCTGGCGACGAGGCCGATCGTGGCGGTGGTGCGCTGCACCAGGGACCGGGCGATGGTGTTCGGCCGGTAGCCGAGCTCGTCGGCAGCCGTGAGGATGCGCTCGGCCGTCTCCGCGGAAACGCGCACATCGCCGCCGTTGAGCACCTTGCTCGCCGTCTGGAAGCTGACGCCCGCCCGCGCCGCCACCTCCTTGATCGAGACGTACCTTCGCGCCATCTACTCCCGTCCTCGTGATTCTGGTCCGCGTGATCCTGTTGCGCGATGTTGCTTTCTGTGTCCGTACTTGCCCGGTCGGCCGCCCGGTGGGGTCCCGGTTGGACGAACGTTCGCTCATACCGTAAATCTGGCGAAAAGCAGCGTCAAGGGGTCGGTTGGTGCTTACCGCAAATAAGCGGCACCGGGCGCGCGTGGGCGGCGCGGGCCGGGCCAGCCAGTCCGGCTACTCGTTCGTCCGGGGTCGACGACCTCATACGGCGCCGTCCCGACTGAGCTGCGGTGCTCGCCGGAGTCCGCTGGCAGGTACCGGTACGGCACTTGCTCGAAAAGGCTGACCTTCACGCTTCCCCCGCTCATGTCGACGTGGGGCCCACGCCGACGGCATCGCACCTGCCGCGCCGCGTGGCCAGCTGGCGCCCCTACCACCGGAAGGGGTAAGGCTAGCCTCCCGGCGAAACCGGGGGCTGCGCCCAGTGCGGCGCAGGCGCGCCAGCGGCTTCGATAGATGCCAGGTGCTCATCATGAGGATGGGCCCGGGCACATGAAGGGTAAGGCGATGTTCCCACGCTTTCCGGCCCGGCGGCCCGGCCTGCCGGCCACGCCGGTCCGGCGGCGCTCCGCGCTGCTGTCTGGCGTCGCGCTGCCGCTGGGCTTGCTGGCCGCCAGGGCCGCGCCGGCGCTCGCGCTCCGGTCGTCGTCACCGCGGCTCCGGCTGCCGGCGCCGACCGGCTACTACCGGATCGGCACCACGTCTTTGCACCTGGTCGACCCGTCCCGCCCGGACCCATGGCTGCCCTCCCAGCGGGCCCGGGAGCTCATGATCCAGCTGTGGTACCCGGCCGACCCGGTCGAGGGCTACCTCCGCGCGCCGTACATGACGTCCCGCACGGCGCGCGCCTACGAGAAGTACCAGAGCCTCCCCGTCCTCAACTGGCCGGTCACGGCCGCGCACCTCGGCGCCCCGGTGCACCCGCGCGAGCGCGGCTGGCCGGTCGTGCTGTACTCCCACAGCCTGGGCGGCGAGCGGTCCGAGGCCACGTCCCTGGTCGAGGACCTGGCCAGCAACGGCTATGTCGTGGTCACCATCGACCACGTCCACGACGCCGGCGTGGTCGTGCTCCCGGACGGGCGCGTGGAGACCGTGGCCGTCCCCGCGTTCACCGACGCCAACCAGGCTGAGCTGAGCGCGAAGGAGATCGGGTCACGCGTCGCCGACGTGCGATTCGTCTTGGACCAGCTCGCCGTGATCAGCGGCGGCGGCAATCCCGATCACGAGCGGCGGCCGCTGCCGCACGGGCTGCACGATGCGCTGGACCTGCGCCGCACGGGAATGTTCGGCCAGTCCGACGGGGGCTCGACCACTGCCCATGCCCTGCACGCCGACGCCCGCCTCATCGCGGGCGTCAACCTCGACGGCACGCTGTGGACGCCGCAGGCGGTGGCCGGCTCGGACCACGCGCTCCTGCTGTTCGGGCGGCAGGACCTGGATCCCTTCGAGGCGGCCACCTGGGCGCGGTTCGAGGCGGCGCAGCGCGGCCCCAGGCTCCAGCTGAACCTCACGGGGTCCAAGCACGCCACCTTCACCGACTTCGCCCCGCTGCTGTCGCAGGTCGCGCCCATCCTCCACCGGCCGCCAAGCTGGATCATCGAGGGGATCGGCACCATCAACGGCCTGCGCGCGGTCGCCGTCGAGCGCGCCTACATCGGCGCCTACTTCGACCGGTACCTGCGCCACCAGGACAGCAGCCTGCTGCGCGGACCGTCACCGCGCTACCCCGAGGTCGTGTTCGCGCACTGAAAACCCCCGGCTATGCCATAACGGAAGGTGCCTGCCGGGGGGTGCTAACTCCGCGCGCTTTGAGACTCGCGGCTGCGCCCGGTGCGCGGCCAGGTTCGGTTGCATCTCGACGCTGGCCGCGCGGCGTGACAACCTTGACCGTAAAGCATCCGGACAAACGGGCCGTATCTACCCCATTGCCCCAGGCCGCATAGGGGTGCCGTAGCGGGTGGAGGGAAGCGTGATGCCGTCGGGGTCGGCAAGCCGGGCATCCCGGCGCGACCACGCATGGCTCATTCCCGTTGCCCTTGGCGCGGTTGCGACTGGCTACCTTTCCTGGGGGGCCTGGGTTTCCGCCCGTGATCCCCATTGGCTTTACGTTAACCAGGCCTGGTGGCGGATCCCGCTGCGACCGCAACAGGATGGGACCCTGCTGGGCACGGCGGCGCTGTGGCTGGGCGGGCTAGCGTGCTTTTGGTGGCCGCGCCGCTTGCAGGGCCACCTGATTGGGCTGATCACCGTCCCGGCGATGGTGGTGATCGGAGCGGTACTCGGGACCGCGTCACTCATACCGTGCCGGGGCGGCATGACGAGAATAGGCGTCAGCGCCTGGCTGCTCCAGTTGTACGTCGGGCAGCCACCGCCCGCGTACCAGCCGGGCCAGGCCTGCGCGGGGCAGCCGCCGCTGGCGCTCCAGCTGGCGCAAGTCGTCTGCCTGGCCGCTACCTTGATCGGCGCGCTGGCAGTGCTGACGGCGCTGTGGCGGCAGCCCGCCGACCGCTTGCGCGTGCGGTTCGTGCGCGACGTGACGGTGGTCACCGGACTCGACGACCTCGCGATTCCGCTGCTGAAGCGGCTGGCCCAGACCAGGAGCCCTCGGAACATCATCGTCATCGAGCCGGACAAAGATCATCCGCTGCTGAAGGAGGCCCGGCTTACCGGCGCTCGCGTCATCACGGGCAGCCCGTCCTCGGAGCGGCTGCTGCGGCCCATCATTTCCGGCTGGCGCCGCTGCGCGCTGAGCTACCTTTACGCGCTCGGGAGTGACGTGCAGGAAAACGAGGCCGTCCTGGAGGCCGCGGCGAAGATCCTGGGCCGGTACCGCCCTGACCCGGAGCGCCAGCCGCACATCGTGGCGCGCATCGACGACCTGCGGCACGCCGGATCCTGGCGGGGCGGCCATGGCGGTACCCCCGGCGCGTGGTTTGTCGATGCCATTAACCCAGCCGAGCTGACGGCGTGCACGCTGGTCAGCAGGGTCTTGCGCAGCGGGGCGCGGCAATTGGTGCTATGCGGGGATAGCACCCTGACGATGGCCGTGCTGCTCGAGCTGGCCCGCCGTGCCTGGGAACAGGCGGAACTCGCCAAGGCGGCGGCGATCGGTGCCGCCACCGCACTGGCGGCGACCCCCGCGGATGACAGCGTGCCTAATGGCAGCCGGCCGCCGGCCGGCCGGGCCTCGAATTCCGTGGAGCGCCTGATCCTCATGGACCCGAGGGCAGCCGACATCCTGCGCGAGTACCTGGGCTCGGCGTCGCCGGCGGTCCTGGATTCCGCACCCGAGATACAGCCACGCCCGGTGCCGTGGCGAGATCACCTGCTCGGCACGCTCGATGCCCTGGCCCCGGCCGACGCCCGCGCCACCGCGGTCATCATCGTCGATCGTAACGCGTCGGCCAGCATGCATGAGGCCGGACGGGTGGCCCGGCTGCACGCCGGCACGCCGGTCTTCGTCCAGGCGGCGTCGGGCGAGGGAACCGACGAAGCGGTATTCGACCTCCTGCACCCCTTCCAGCAAGGCCTGCTCGTCGACGGCGACGTGCCCGAGGACGCCTGGACCAGGGTCGCCCGCCACTGGCACGAGTGCTTCCGGCTACGGCACCCGGTGGCACCCGGGGACCCGAGGATGTACGGACGCCTTCCCTGGGATGAGCTCGACCACTTCATCCGGCAAGACAACATCCTGCAACTGCGGTCGATCTTGTCGGCCGTCGCGGCCCGCGGCCGCCAGTGGGTGCCGGTGCGGACGGTGCCCCCGGGAAGCCACATCGAGCTGACTGACACGGACGTGGAAGAGGTCGCCCACGCCGAGCACACTCGCTGGTACCGGCGGCGGCTAGCGGCCGGCTGGTCAGCCGGGGGCGATCACGGCAGTGCTAGCGATCAATGCGGCGCTGGCGGTGCCGCCGTCACCGTGAGGCGGCCGGTGCGCTCCAATGCCAGCGTCATGCCATGGCCGCAGCTACCGCCGGGCAGGCGGGAAGCGGTCCGCGAGTCCCTGCGATCGCAGCTGGCGCAGCTCGAAGACGTTGGCTACGCGGCCATCGTTCCCCCCGGCGGCCCCCCGGAGGCCACCCGCTTCCACCGCATAGGGATCGTCGAGGCCAGAAAGCTGATGGCACCTCAGGCCTGGGAGCGGCGTTGTTCTGAAGAAAAAGGGGAAGAGTTGCAAGGAGAGGCGGGCGACTGGCATGTCCGCGACAGCTTCGGCGACGTGCGGACCGTGGGGAATGCCGAGTTCCGGCAAAGCCACGAACCGCTCGGCGGCGAGCTTTGGCGGCGCGTCGGAATGTTCAGCGCCTGGCGCGCACGCGAGCAGCTGGTCATTAGGACCAAGGAAGGCCAGGCCACCGCGCACCCGGGAGACTGGGTGGTCGAAGGGGCGCTCGGCGAGCGGTGGCCAATCACCGACAAGCAGTTCATGAGAACCTACCGGGCCAGCGGCAACGCAGGCGAACCAGCGCTCCGGCCATCCAACGGCATGGAGGGAGACCACCTGGACTCATGAAACTCTGGCCCGCCTCGCGACGGCCGGGCGGTCAGTCCCGGCACCAGGAATCAACGCCGGTCGAACAAGCCCCGGCCCACCGCGGCAAAGCCACCGGAATGGGGGGTATCCGCGTCGGAACCCGCCGCCAAGCGCTACGCTACGACTGCCAGTTGAGCCGCTTGCGCGAACTTGCGACATGCGGGGAATGACAGCCATTTCTGACGCGTCATTTATGTGGCGAAGTTCTTGCAAGCGAGTAAAGCATCCCAAAAATACGTTATTCACCTATCAGGAGTGGAAATGGATTCTTCAGCTTCCGGAGCGCAAATCGAATCAGCCCTTGCCGACCTTCATGATCTTCCACTCGGAAGACGCGTGGACCTCGCGACCGCAACCGTTCTCGCCGACCGAATCATGCCGCAAGACGGGGTATCCGCTTTCAATTCGGCACTTTAAGCGAGATTTACCCCTTACAATGACCGGAGGCGTCGCGCCATTCCGGCAATTCGTGCTCAAGGTCTGCGGCAGGTGCGACCTGGCGTGCGATCACTGTTATGTCTACGAGGGCGCCGACCAGAGCTGGCATTCTCGCCCGAAAGTGATTTCGGAGCATACGGTCACCGCGGCGGCCGAACGCATCGCCGAGCACGCACGGCAGCATGCGCTTCCCGGGGTGCGGGTCGTGTTGCACGGGGGCGAGCCGCTCCTGGCGGGACTCGGCACGCTCCGGTGGATCTGCGCGGAGTTGCGCCGCGTTATCGAGGAGGCATGCCGACTCGATCTCCGCATCCACACCAATGGCGTTAGGCTCGACGACCAGTTCCTCGAAATGTTCGCCGCGCAAAGGGTGCGAGTCGGGATCTCGCTCGACGGGGACCGCGCGGCCAACGACCGGCATCGCAGATACGCGAATGGGCGCAGCAGCTACGACCAGGTGATCAGCGCAATCGGCAGGCTCCGGAGCGAGCGGTACCGCCCGCTCTACGCGGGCCTGCTGTGCACGATGGATGTGCGCAACGATCCGGTCCGCACTTATGACGCCCTGGCCGCGCTGCAGCCGCCAGTCATCGACTTCTTGCTTCCCCACGCCACCTGGGATGATCCGCCACCGGAGGCCAGCGAGGGTGCGACACCTTACGCGGACTGGCTGATCACGGTATTCGACCGCTGGAGGGATACCGGGCGGCACGTTTCCGTGCGCCTGTTCCACTCGGTCATCACCACCACATATGGCGGCCGTAGCAGTACCGAAGCGCTGGGCCTGGCCCGCAGCGACCTTCTGGTCATTGAGACCGATGGCTTTATCGAGCAGGTAGATTCGCTTAAGGTCGCCTATGACGGCGCACCGAGCACGGGACTGGATATCTATCGCCATAGCCTCAACGAAGCCGCCGTCCATCCAGGAATCATGGCACGCCAGCGCGGGCTCGCTGGCTTGTCCGCGGCCTGCCGTCGTTGCCCGGTCGTGACCAGCTGCGGTGGCGGGCTTTATACGCACCGGTACCGCTCCGCGAATGGCTTCGATAATCCCTCGGTATACTGCGACGACCTCGTGAAGCTCATCACCCATATACGGAAATCACTCAAGCCGGCCGCCTCGAGCCGCCCTGTCCACGCCCTGCCGGTTAACGACTTCGATTCCCTGGCCGCCGGATACGGCAGTGAAGTGGCGATCGAGCATCTCGCCCGTTCGCAACGTGACATCGTCCGCGCGTTGCTCGGTGTCATGCGCGAGCGGAGCGGCGACTCGGTCCCGGAGGCCGTCTGGGAGGTAATCACCCGCCTTGACGCCGCGCATTCCCCGGCGCTCGAGGAGGTGCTCGCCCACCCATATGTTCGCGCATGGGGCGTGCGATTCCTGCCTGAGCCGGTCAGTGCGCCCGGCGCCTCGCCGAGCGGGCACTATCCCGCGGATTCGGACGCACTGTACCTGGCGTCGATCGCCGCGGCGGCCGCGATCCGCGCGGGAGTATCCGCCCAGCTCGACCTGCCCATCCGGGATGGCTTTGCGCACCTGCCGACCCTCGGACGGCTGGCAGTCCCCCGCGTTACCGCCGCGACCCTGACGGTGGCCACTGGCCCCGACTGGTTCGAGGCGCGATTGCCGCAAGGAGTGCAGACCATCAAGGTGGCGGATTCCGCACCGCAAGCGGGCTGGCAACCGGTGCGCCGGCTGTGGGCGGCCGGCGGACCTGAGGTCAGGCTGGAGGATGCCGACCCGTACCGGGATTGCCATCAGTGGCGCGCCGCCGGCAGAGTGCCCGAGGCGCAGGTACGCCAATGGGAACTGCTCTACCGGCAGGCATGGGACCTGATCACGCGCGAGTTTCCGCACTATGCCCCGGGGCTGGCCGCGTTGAAGACGATCACGCCGCTGGCGAACGACGTGCCCGGCCGTGAGATCAGCGCGGCCGCACGGCAGGCGTTCGGCTCGGTGGGCATCGCACTGCCCGACAGCGCGGGCACGCTCGCGATGCTCCTGCTGCATGAGTTCCAGCATGTTAAGCTCGGCGCTCTTCTGGACCTGTTCGACCTGTGCGACCGAGACGACGCCCGCGGGTACTACGCGCCGTGGAGAGATGACCCCCGCCCGCTAGAGCCGCTGCTCCAGGGCACCTACGCGCACATCGCGGTGACGGAATTCTGGCAGGTGCGCTGGCGGCATCTTCCGGGGCCGCAAGCCGAGGCCGCCGCCGCGCAATTCGCGCTCTGGCGCGCCCAGACCAGCGCCGCGGCCGACACCCTGGCCGGGTCAGGATCGCTAACGGCCCTCGGCACGCGGTTCGTCGATGGGATCAGGGCCACGCTGGCCCGCTGGCTCGATGAGCCCGTACCGCCGGCCGCCGCCGACGTTGCCCGGCGATGGGCCGCTGAGCACCGGTCACGATGGGACGGGGCCGCGAGCACGCCATGAACGGACACGGCACGGGCCTGGCCACCGCGGACATCGCAGGTGACTTGCGGGCGCTGGGCCTGGAGCCCAACGGTGTCCTCCTGCTGCACGCCTCGTTGCGCGTCATGGGCCTGGTCGCGGGCGGCGCGGCCACCGTGGTCGAGGCGGTGCGCGACGTGCTGGGGCCCGCGGGCACGCTCGTGGTCCCCACCACGACGGCGGAGAATTCCGACACGTCCCGGGCTTATCTCGCCTCGGTCGCCGGCCTGACCCCCGCGCAGGTCAAGGCGCACCGGGACGGCATGCCGGCGTATGACCGGGCCGCCACGCCAGCGACCCTCGCCGGGCGGATCGCGGAGGAGGTCCGCACGACGCCGGGGGCCATTCGCAGCGCGCACCCGCAGAGCTCATTCGCCGCCGTGGGGCCGCGCGCGCGTTCGCTGATGAAAGATCACAAGATCGACTGTCACCTCGGCGAGCAATCCCCGCTCAGCAAGCTCTACACCGCTGGGGCATGGGTGCTTCTCCTTGGCGTGGGATACACCGCGTGCACCGCCCTGCATCTCGCGGAATACAGGTACCTTCCGTCTCCGCCGCGACGGACGTACCGCTGCGTTATCCGGTACCGCGGAGACCGGCAGTGGCGCTCCTACCGCGACGTCGTCCTCGATGACAGTGATTTCGAGGCGATCGGCGAGGTCCTCGATGAGAATATAAACGTGCACCGCGGTTACGTCGGGAACGCAGAGTGCCGTTTGATGCCCATGCGACTAGTGGTGGACACCGCCGCGAATTGGATGGGCGAACATCGGGGAGAGAAAATCAGTGATCCGCCCGTGACGGGTCAGGCAGGCGTACTTCACAAATAATTCGCCGCCCTCTTATAGTGAGTCTACCGATGACGCTGTGTCGCTCACGGAATCATTTGGAGGGGCGGGGTGACAGAATCGGGCATCCCCGGGGGAGATGACTCTCCGTACTTCTTCTTGAGCTATGCGCACACGCCACGCCATGATCCTGCCGATCCGGACCCCGACGAAGATGTGGTGCGGTTCTACAACGAGCTCTGCAAGTACATCCTGAACTTCTGCGATCTGCCCGCCGGCCGGCGAGTCGGCTTCATGGACCATGACCTGCGCCCGGGCAACGTCTGGCCGTGGAGCCTGTCACGCGCGCTGGCCACGTGCCACGTCTTCGTCCCGCTGTACTCACAGCGGTTCTTCACCAGCGCGGAGTGCGGCAAGGAATGGTGGGCGTTCTCGGTTCGCATGGCCCACCAGGCGGCGCGGGAAGCACGGCCGGTCGAGGCGATCGTCCCGGTCGTCTGGACGCCCGTCGACGCGCCCTTGCTGCCCGAGGCGGCCAAGATGATCCAGTTCAATCACCGGGAACTCGGTCACCTGTACGCGACGGAGGGGTTGTTCACCCTCAGCCAGCTCAGCAGCGATGCCACGTACAACACCGCCTACCGCAGAGCGGTGCTGGGACTCGCCCGGCGCATCGTAGACGTCGCCCAGCGCTTGCCGGTTGAGCCCTGGCAGCCACGGGATTACACGACCCTGGAGAGCGCCTTCCGGTCCGCGCTCACCTCCGATCCCGGCGAGCGCCGCCTGCGGATCACGGTCGTCGCGCCATCGAAGGATGACCTGCCCGATGGCCGGGGGGACTCCGCGTACGGCAGAAGCCCGGTGGACTGGAACCCCTACCGCCCCGACAGCCGCCGGCCGCTGGCCGAGCACGTGTCGGACCTGGCCCGCAGCCTCGGCTACCAGGCCGTGGTCTACGACCTGAGCGGCCGGGACGCGGCGGTCACCGACGAGGACCGCCCCAGGGAGCCGGAGATACTGCTCGTCGACCCGTGGGCGACCGTTCATCCTGAGTATCGCCGGGCGCTCGCGCGATTCAACAGCGCCGCGCAGCCGTGGATCCAGTTGATGATCCCGCTGAGCGTCACGGACGAGGAAACGGCGAACGCCAGGGCGATGCTCCGAGACAGCATCGGAGAATTGTTCGCAACCAAGCTTGCCCTGGGAACCCCGGCCGGGAGGGCGCTACGCGGCGTACCGTCCCTGGAGGAGTTCAGTGAGGCGCTGCCGCGGATCGTGTCCGAGGCCGCCCGGCACTACCTCAGGCATGCCGAGGCGTTCCCCCCCGAAGGAGCGCTGGTGAAGAAACCCCAGTTGCTCCGCCCGCCAGCGCCTCCGGGCCCGCCGCGCGCCATGACCCATCAAGATCAGCCGAACCCGGAGCTCACCGATGACTGAGGGCAAGATCGTCACCTTCTATTCCTACAAGGGCGGTACCGGCCGGACGATGGCGCTTGCCAACACGGCGTGGATACTCGCCAGCAACGGGAAAAAGGTGCTCGTCGTCGATTGGGATCTAGACTCCCCAGGGCTCCATAAGTTTTACCACCCGTTCCTTGATTCCGCGGCGATTAGCGGAGCCCCTGGCGTCATCGATCTCATCAATGACTTCGCGTGGACGGCCACCACCCCGGCCGACCGCCCGGCCGACTGGCATGTGCCCCACGCTCGGATCAGCCAGCTGGCCGTGCAAGTAAGGTGGTCGCACTTTCCCGGGGGCGGCTCACTCGACTTCGTGAGCGCGGGACGGCAGAACCGCGACTACGCGGCGGCCCTGGCGGTCATCGACTGGGATAACTTCTACGAGCGGCTCGGCGGTGGCCAGTTCTTCGACGCCATGCGAGACGACATGAAGGCGAACTACGATTACGCCCTCATCGACAGCCGGACCGGCCTGAGCGATATCGCGGCCATCTGCACCGGGCATTTCCCGGACATCCTCGTCGACTGCTTCACGCTCAGCGATCAGAGCATCGAGGGCGCGGCCTCGGTCGCCCACGATATCGAAGAGCGCAGCCGTTCCCGGAGCATCCGGATTCTCCCGGTGCCGATGCGAATTGATGACGGGGAGAAGGAAAAGCTCGATGCGGGCCGCGCCCGTGCCCGATTCCTCTTCGAACGCGTCCCGCTCGGGATCAGCGAAGACGAGGCGAACAGGTACTGGACCTCGGTGGAGATCCCCTATCAGACCTTTTACGCGTTCGAGGAGATACTCGCGGCCTTCGGCGACGCCGCCGGCTCCCCCACCTCGATGCTCGCCGCCTTTGAGCGGCTGACCAGCGCGATCACCGAGGGGCAGGTCTCTTCGCAGCCGTCCATGGACGAAGAGCTCAGGCTCAGCT
>JAICUO010000830.1 GCA_025935815.1 Streptosporangiaceae bacterium | reverse complement strand
TCCCGCTGGGCGGCCAGGATGAGGGCGAGCGCGTGCTCGGCGGTGCTCCCGTCATGCAGGCCGCGGGCGGTGCACAGGGTCACGTCGCCCGGCAGCAGGCCGGCCAGGTGGTCGTACCCGGCCGTGAGCGCCTGGACAACCCGGACGCCGGCCAGGCGCGGGATTGGCTCGGTGCCGAACGGACGGTCGTAAGGCACGGTGAAGAACACCACGTCGCCGAGGTCATCCGGGCCGGGGGAGTCCCCGGTGAATACCTCCGCCGTCAGGCTCCCGCCGGAAAGCCCGCCGAGGTCACCGAGGGCATCGCTGACACTCTTCCAGGGCACCAGGACTCGTGCGCTCAACGCTGTTCAGCTTCCTTCATCCGTCGTCTCCAGCACCACCATTCCATAGCGGGCTCGGGAAGCGACAACGACCGGGAGCCTGCGGGCTAGCCCGCCCGGCGGGGGACCGCGATCTTCTCCAGCTTCAGCGTGTACCCGAGGGAACTGCGGAAGCCGCCTGGATGCAGCAGCAGGCCGAGCCCGTTCCCGCCCCCGACGAGTCCTGGCGGCTCGGCGTTCAGCTCTTCATCCCACCACTGCCGGTCGTAGAAGAGGGCCGCGATCCGCGTGTGGTGCGCCTCGTCGGTGAACAGGTAGCAATCCGGCTGCAGCAGCGGCCACACGTAACGCAGGCAGTCCCGCACCGAGCTGGTCAGGTCGGCGTCAACGTAGGCGAAAACCAGCTGCTCCCGGAAATCGGGCAGCGTGTCGCTGAAGAATCCCTTGTGGAACACGCAGGCGCCGAGGGCGCCGTACTTCCGGATGTTCTCCTTGACCTCGCGCAGCGAGCCCGCGTAATCGCCGGCCTGATAAGTGTGATAGGTGAACTCCGAAAGGACGAGATGCTCCTGATCGATGGGCGCGGGCTCCGGCAAGCCCTCGAAGCTGTCGAAAAGATGCAGGCGCCGGCCGGTCATCGCCGCCAGGCGCGAAAGGTTGACGGCGCTGCCGCCCTTGTAGGAGCCGCACTCGATGAGGTCGCCGGGCAGGCCCTTCGGGATCCGCAGGATCTTCCCGGCCATTATCACGTGGTAGAGGAAATTGGACGCGCTCTCGACGCGGACGTTGTTGCGGATCATGAGCGCGAGCAGCCGGAGCTTCGCGAGTAGGCCAACCCCGTACTCGCGCCCCGTCTCGCTCGAGAAGTACTCCCTGGCGACGACCGGCAGCACCGCCACCGTCACCAGCGCGTACGGAACGCGTGTTAGCTTGCTTCGCGGCATATTGAGCTCCCGGTACCTGGATGAACGGGCTAGTGCCATGCGGGCCGCTCCGGGCCGCAAGGATCAGGTTCGACCGTCGCCGCTGCCCTCCGCCCTCCCTGGCCGTGACGGGATGGATACTAACGGTAACGAGCTGAGCCTGCCGGGTGAATCGCCGGCCCGATAGTGTCCGAGCCTGGCGTGCGGCCGGGATCAGCGCCGTCGGTGCGGAAGCGGTTCTGGCGATCCGGCAGCCGACGCCCTGGCATCCTTGGGCCCATGGACAAAGTATTGGCGCCGGCCCGCGACCTGACGGACCCTGATCAGAACCAGGCAGTGCTCGACCTGGCCTCCGCGCTGGCCGAGGGGCGCGCGACGCGGGAGGAAGCCGAGAGCCGCCACGGTCCGGCGGTGGCCGCCGAGGCAATCGCGGCGGCTCGCGCGCGGCGGCGGCTGGCCGAGTTGACCGGGCCGGTCCACCTGACCGTGGTGTGGGCCATGTACGGCGAGACGGGCCGCATGGTCCCCCGGGCCGTGCACCCGCACGGGGAGGACTTCGTGCGGGCCAAGGTCGGCCAGCTCGACTGGCTGACCGGCGGCCTGCCCGGCATCACGTGGAGCATCATCGCCTGCGACGACGGATGCCCGGACCAGCCTTCAAGCGCTGACCTGATGACGCAGATCGCGGCGGCCGAAGGCTACCCGGCCGAAGGCCACCGCAGCGTGCGGGTGATCCGGCTGGCTCAGGTGATCGAGGGCGACACCTCGATCAGCCCCGCCTTCGACCAGCTGGCCTCGCCCGATCAGTCCCGCAAGGGCGGATCGATACTGGCCGCGCTAGCCGCCGCGGTCACGGCCGGCCCGGCGCGGGCCAACGGCGCCGGACGGCATGTCATCTGCTACACCGACGCGGACCTGTCCGCGAACCTGGCCCAGCTCGGCTCACTGGCGGCGCCGATAGTGGCCGGCGACAAGGTGGCCGGCGCGCTCGGCCAGCGTTACGGGATCGAAGGGGCGGTGCTGGTCCGGGCGGACGGGCCGGTCACCGAGCCGCAAAGCACCGGCGGCAAGCCCGACAAGGTCATCGTGTTGTTCCGTCATTTCGTCCGGGCGATGCTCATCCCGTCCCTGGCGCACGTGCTCGACACCCAGGCCGGCTTCAAGGCCTTCGACGGGGCCTTGCTCGGCCCCGTCCTGCGGCAGATGTCGTCGTTCAACGAGACCTTCGACGTCGAGCTGCTCATCCACCTCGCCCAGCACTACGGGCCGCAGGCCCTGGCGGTCGAGCCGATCGTCTTCACCGAGGACTTCGCGGCCACGAACTTCCCCTCCGTAGACCCCGGCCCCCGTCACCTGGCGATGATCGGCCAGATCGTGGACATCTACGACCGGTTCGTCGCGTCGGCCGCCCCCGCCCCCGTCACCGGCGAGGCGGCCGACCTGCTCGCCCTGATCAGGACGCTCGACCTCGACCGCTACGTCACCTTGATCAACCGCCTTCGCGCCGAGGACGAGGGCGACCCGACCCTGTTCGACCGGCGATGGCCAGTGGAGCACCTGCACGACATCCTCCGCCGCGCGGACTAGCCGCAACGGAAGGTAGCCGGCTGTTCTTATCCCGCTTCCCGCCGGGGGTCGCCGCCGAGCGCGGCGGCCTCCCGGCGGCTGGTGGCGCCCAGCTTCCTGAGCACGGCGGAGACGTGGTGGCCGGCCGTCTTGACCGAGATGAACAGCTTCCCGGCGATCTCGGCGTCGGTATGCCCGGCGCGGATCAGGTCCAGGACCTCGCGCTCGC